>DCDU01000188.1:2739-4238 GCA_002316585.1 Firmicutes bacterium UBA1047
GTAAATGTATTGTATTTATAACTTTTTCGTTAATATTCATATATATGATGGACCTGCCTATTGTATTTTCCAATTCCCTTACATTACCCGGCCAATCATGTTTCATCAAAACTTTCAATGCTTCACTTGAAATGTCTACTATATTTCTGCCGTATTCATCGTTAAATTTTGCAATAAAGCTTTTAGCAAGCAAAGGAATATCCTCTAATCTTTCACGAAGAGGAGGTATATATATAGGAAGAATACTGAGTCTGTAAAATAAGTCCTCTCTAAACTTCCCTTCTTGAACGTATTTTATCAAATCCGCATTTGTTGCCGCAATTACTCTTACATCTATGGGAATATTCTTATTGCTGCCTACCCGCATAATTTCTTTTTCCTGAAGAACCCTTAAAAGCTTTGCTTGTGTATTTAATCTTATTTCCGAAATTTCATCAAGAAATATGGTACCCTTATCAGCTTCTTCAAACAGACCCTTTTTTCCGCCCTTTAACGCACCGGTAAACGAGCCTTCTTCATATCCGAACAATTCACTTTCAAGCAAAGAATCGGACAATGCCGCACAATTTACCCTTACAAAATTGTTATGAGAACGGGAGCTTTGAGCATGGATTGAATTGGCAAACAGTTCCTTACCTGTACCGCTCTCCCCCCTCAACAATATGGTTGCGGGAACCTTAGCAGCTTTCTCAATAAGCTTTTTTACTTCTTTTATAGCTTCTGACTCTCCGATTATATCTTCGGGCTTATATTTGTAGGTAAGCTCTCTCAACTTTTTTTCAGCTTCCTTCAACTTATCGGTCAAATCCTTTATTCCCGAAGTATCATGAAGAACAGCAACACTTCCTTTCATTACACCGTTAACAATAATGGGAGCAGCTTGAGCCACAACAGTTTTCCCGCTGGGTCTTATTTTTAATTTTGTATTTTCCACAGGTTTTTTAGTTGTAAGAACCTTCATGTGAAGGCTTTCGCCTTCTTCAATATCAAACAGTGCATTTTTACCTATTACATCTTCAGATTCAAGACCCGTAATTTTTGTATAAGCCGGGTTAACCAAAATATGCTCGCCTTTTTCGTTTACAACACTTATTGCATCCTGTGTGGCAAGAAATACCGCCTCTATCATTCCTTGATAATCCATGCTGTTGATTTTAATATCTAACATAATTACCTCGATTCTTCATCCGGATGTTCTGTTGTTTCAGTTTCAATAATTTCTACATTTACCGTATCCTTGCTTATCAGGATATTTTTAAACGTAAATTCAGAAACACATTCTAATTTAACAGTATTTACTCCCGCAGCCGCTTCTGCCAAATCCGCCGTCAATATTAAATCGCTCTTTTTCAAAGAATTAATTAAGGTTGAAGTTCCCGTCACTGAAACAGTGATTTCCCCGACCGTATCTTCCAACACTGCATCGCTGTTATCACTTTTATTAATAAACTGAATATTATCGTTATTGTAAACAAATTCCCTGTCTATAACTTTTTCCA
>DCDU01000014.1:0-182 GCA_002316585.1 Firmicutes bacterium UBA1047
GGTTTGTATACCGTATATCAGAGAGCAGAAGTTGAAGGACGGTATAAAACTGCGGAAATAGTACTTGATTACAATGAAATGAAGAAATTTGCGGACAGCTCAAGTGAGGGACTTGATTATTGGCTGGGAAAATTTAAAGAATTCGGAGCGGAGTCTGTTGCAATACAGGAGGAAACTATAAA
>DCDU01000014.1:346-9441 GCA_002316585.1 Firmicutes bacterium UBA1047
GCAATACAGGAGGAAACTATAAATTTACTTATTGAAGACGGTTACAGCCTTAGGGCTGAAATAGTATCCGAATTGGTCAAGGAATATAAATGGCAGGATGATTACAGCGAAGAAATAGTATCGGCAATAAAGTCGAAGGATATAAGCCCTGAGGATGTTATAGTAACCACCGAGGATGAAGGGGTTTATAATTATATTGTTTCCGGACTTGAGGAAAGATATGATAATGATTTTTATGACACATATTTTTTGGACAATGGTTATTACATAATTTTAAACGGTACTGCCGATGATTTATACTACAGCTCTATGCAAAGAGTGATTAATTTAGCAGGCAAAGGAGTTGAAGAGGTCTCAAGGGTAGTTGACTCGAGATTAATGAATATAGGTATCGGCTATGATGCCGAAAAGATATCCTTAGCACAGGAAGCGGGCATGGATGTTATATTAAGACCTATCAATTTCCCGCCATACAATGAAAAGCTGGCGGATGCCTATAAGGCAGCCAACGAAAAATATGGCTTGGAGCCGAGAATTTACATAGTTCACGGCAAGGAATTTTTCTTAGGCTACCCCGGCAATGAAGGAAGTCTATTAAATTATATAAAAGAAAACAATATAGCAATTGCTTTGATTGAAAGCTCTACACAAAGGGAACACTTAGGACAGGAAGGTCTGAACAAGCTGATTAAAGATTCAAATTATCAGGCTCTGCGCACATTTACAATGTGGGATTATATAAGGGAAAGAAATAAATACTACAATTATGAAGGTGCCGAGGAAATTGAAAATACAATGTTCAGAGCTATAACCGAAAGAAATATAAGAGTTATATATTTTAAACCCTTCTTTGAAGAAAAGGGCAGCAAAGTATTCCTTACGGATGCGGATGAATATGAAAAAACATTTATCAGCTTGCAAAACAGATTATCGAAGCATAGCATCAGCTTAGGGAAAGCGGAGGCTATGGAATACTTCGCCATAGGCACCAAAAGAATGGCTGTACTGTCCTTTGGAATTACTTTGGCTGCAGTTATGCTGTTTATAAAAATGTTTAACATTAAGAAAAGCAAAGCAAATTATTTGTATATATTTGCTCTGCCTGCAGGACTGGTACCGCTGGTAATGCGAAATATTGCGGAAAAAGGATTTGCGTTTGCCGCGGCGGTTGTATTTTCCGGACTTGCAATTTACTTTTTCATGATACAGATTAAAAAGATTTATGAGGCAAAGGAAAAATACTCCAATGTACGGATTATGGTTCAGTCAGGCATTATACTTATGGGAAGTGCTGCTATTTCCTTGGCAGGGGCAGTATTTGTAGATTCAATGCTTGCCGATGTAAAATACATGCTTGAAATGGATATATTCAGGGGAGTAAAATTTGCACAAATTCTACCCTTTGGAATATTTCTTATAATGTTTATAATTTATATTATGAATAAAGAAGATGATTCAGTTAAAAGTATAGTAAATACCACAGTTAAGTTTTTAAATAAAGAAATTAAAATCTATTACGGCATATTAGCGGGTATAATCAGTGTTGCGGCATATATTTATATTTCAAGGACAGGTCATGAAACTGATATACAGCCTTCCGACTTTGAAATGATATCGAGAAATTTCATGGAATATGTGCTTATAGCAAGGCCTCGCACAAAGGAATTCTTAATAGCATTTCCGGCAATTTTCGGCGCTGCATTTGCTGCAAGCAAAAAATCCGAGCTTTTTACGGGAATTTTTATGTTGGCAGGAGCAATGGGAACCTCCTCGGTAATAAATACCTTCTCCCATATAAGGACACCCATTTATCTTTCGTTTGCAAGAACGGTAATCGCCCTTGGATTTGGAATAATCATAGGTTGTGTATTGGTTTTAATATGTGATTTATGCTATAGATTATTTGTGAAAGTGCAGGAGAGGCTGAAGTGAAAAAAATGTTGTTGGCAGGCTACTACGGTTTTGGCAATTTAGGTGATGAAGCAATATTGGAAATGACACTGAAACAAATTTTAGAAATAACCGACAGAGAAAATATTACAGTTCTTTCCGGGAATAAGGAAGTAACAAGAAAAAAGTACAATGTAAAAACAATTGACAGGTACAATGTATTGTCCATATTAAATGCGCTGCAGTCTTCAGATGTTCTGATTTTCGGCGGAGGAAGCCTTTTACAGGATGTGACAAGCAAAAGAAGCATTTATTACTATTTGTTTTTAATAAGGCTGGCAAAGCTTATGAAAAATAAAATTGTAATGCTGAGTCAAGGCATAGGGCCGATAATTAATGAAAAAAGCAAAAAAGCGGTTCAAAGCACATTATCGTTGGTTGACTATATAACAGTCAGAGACAGTTATTCAAAGAAATTTTTAGAAAGCATCGGTGTTGATGCAAAGAAGATTTTTCTTTCAACCGACCCGGTAATAAATATAAGAAATGACAGTCCTTTTGAAAGCAAAAAACAAGGTTCCAAGAAAATATGTTTTTCTTTGAGAAATTGGAAGGATTCCGACGTTAGCCACAAAATCAGCAAGGTTGCGGAAAGGTTAATTGAAGATGGAATGGAATGCCATTTCATACCTTTTTACTATAAAGAAGATTTGCAGCTTATAGACCAGGTTGAAGAAATTTTGGGAAATAAAGCAGTTTATTATAAGGAAAAACTTTCAACAAGCAATGCTTTTGACGTTATAAAGACTATGGATGTGATGGTTGGGGTAAGGCTTCATTCGTTGATTTTTGCGGCTGCCGCCAATGTGCCGATAGTTGCTGTTTCATATGACCACAAGGTAGACCACTTTGTAAACAGCGTCAACATGAAAATAGCATGCACTATAGATAATATTGACGAAAATACTATATATAACGAAATAATAGATAAAATCAACAATGAAGATGAAGAAAAAGAAAAACTTTTAAAAAGTGTGGAAAAGCTAAGGGAATTAACCAATATTAATTATAAAATATTAAAGGAAATAACCAATGGATAGATTAAGTATTATGGGTGTGAGAATAGACAACCTCTCCATGAGTGAAGTATTAAAAATTGCGGAAGAAAAGATAGACAAAAATGAGCAGTATATAATTTATACTCCCAATACGGAATTCATTATGATGTGCCAAAAGGATGAGGAATTCTTCAATTTAATGAATAAGTCAGATATAAATATTCCCGACGGAATAGGTTTGATTTATGCGGGAAAGATTAAAAAACATCCTCTTAAGGAAAAAGTAGGAGGATATGATTTGTCTGTAAATTTGCTGAAAATGGCAAATGATAAAGGGCTTAAACTTTATGCGGTGGGCGGTAAGCCCGGTGTGGCTGAAGCCGCAATGAAAAATATCCGGGAAAAATATCCGGGAATTAAAATAGTCGGCACTCAGCACGGATATTTTAAGGGGACTCATCTTGGGAAAAACGGTCATGAGGAAGAATTGGCTGTTATTGAAGATATAAACAAACATCAGCCTCATATTCTGTTTGTTGGATTCGGTGCTAAAAAACAGGAACAGTGGATAGAATATAACAAGAATTTAATAAATGCCAATATTATAATCGGAAACGGCGGAACATTGGACGGGTTAGCCGGCATTGTGAAAAGAGCACCGGACATATTTATTAAGCTTGGTTTGGAATGGCTGTACAGACTTATGAAGGAGCCAAAGAGAATAAAAAGGCAAATTGTGTTGCCTGTATTCATGCTTAAAATAATTTTTGGAAACAAAGATATTGTAAAAGAAATAGAATGAGGAGGAAAGAATGAAATTATTTATTGATACGGCTAATGTGGATGAAATAAGAAAGGCCAATGATATGGGTGTTATTTGCGGAGTTACCACAAACCCATCCTTAATAGCAAAGGAAGGAAGAATATTTGAGGAGGTGGTAAGAGAAATAACCTCCATAGTTGACGGTCCTATAAGCGCCGAAGTAATAAGCTTGGATTCCGAAGGAATGATAAGGGAAGCTATAGAACTTGCAAAAATACATAAAAACATAATTATTAAATTACCCATGACAGCAGAAGGATTAAAGGCTGTGAAGGTTTTAAGCAAAGAAAAAATCAAAACAAATGTTACCCTGATATTTTCGGCAGGTCAGGCTCTTCTTGCGGCAAAGGCAGGCGCAACCTATGTGAGTCCTTTTGCGGGAAGACTTGATGATATCGGCAATGACGGAATGAAGCTTGTAAAGGAAATTGTTGAAATTTTTAGGAATTATGAAATTGATACTGAAATAATAGCTGCAAGCATAAGACATCCGATGCATGTAATAGAGGCTGCAAAATTAGGATGCCATATTGCCACAATACCTTATAAGGTAATATTGCAGCTTACGAAGCACCCTTTGACTGATAAAGGAATAGACCAGTTTTTAAAGGATTGGGATACAGTACCTAAACAATAAGAGGTATGGGGGCACACCTCTAAAGCAGGGTAAGTCTTTGAAGCTATACTTAGAGGAATGTCCCCAAATAACTATTATGGAGGAAAAATGAAATACGATGAGTTGAAAGTCATAGCCAAAAGTATGAGAAGAAATATATTGACTATGATTTATAAGGCAAAGTCAGGCCATCCGGGCGGTTCTCTTTCAGCGGTGGAAATAATGACATATTTGTACTATAAAGAAATGAACATAGATTCTCCCGCAGATGAAAACAGGGACAGATTTGTATTGTCCAAAGGACACGGGGCACCTGTTTTATATGCTGTTCTAATGGAAAAAGGGTTTGTGAGCAAGGATTTAATTCCTACGTTGAGACAAGTTAACAGCAAGCTTCAAGGTCATCCGGATATGAAAAAGCTTCAGGGAGTTGAAGCATCAACAGGCTCCTTAGGTCAGGGGCTTTCAATTGCAAACGGCATGGCTCTGTCATTCAAAATTGACAATAAACCCAACAGAGTATTTGCTCTTCTTGGGGACGGCGAATTAAATGAAGGTATGATTTGGGAAGCGGCAATGCTTGCGGGCCACTACCATCTTGATAATTTAACTGCCGTATTAGACCATAACGGGCTGCAAATAGACGGTAAAAATGAAGATGTTATGACAATCGAACCGATTGACAAAAAATTCGAAGCATTCGGATGGCATGTTATAAAGGCGGAAGGTCATGACTATGAATCACTTGAAAGAGCATTTGAAGAAAGAAAAACAATAAAGGGCAAGCCTGCAATAATAATTGCAAATACAACAAAGGGAAAGGGCTGCTCCTTTATGGAAGATCAGGCAGGCTGGCACGGAAAGGCTCCGAATGATGAAGAATTCTGCAGAGCAATGGAGGAAATGGGAGACATCGGAGATAAAGTTAATGAAGGAGGCGGATTAAATGGCTAAGGCAACCAGAGAAGCATACGGTGAAGCATTAAAAAAATTAGCGGCAAGTAACCCAAACATAGTAGTATTGGATGCGGATTTGTCCGGCTCGACAAAGACTTCGGAATTTAAGAAGGTAAGTCCCGAAAGATTTTTCAATGTGGGAATTGCCGAGCAGAATTTAATAGGCACTGCAGCAGGCTTATCTTTAGCGGGGAAGGTTCCTTTTGCAAGCTCTTTTGCAATGTTTGCGGCAGGAAGAGCATTTGAAATCATAAGAAATACGGTTGCATATCCTGCTTTAAACGTGAAAATTGCAGCTACCCACGCAGGACTTACGGTAGGAGAAGACGGAGGCTCCCATCAGGCAATTGAAGATATAAGCTTAATGAGAAGCATACCCAATATGACAGTTATAAATCCTGCCGACGGCAGGGAAGCGGAGCAGGCTGTTTTAAGGGCTGCACAATTTGTGGGACCTGTTTATATAAGACTTGGCAGAATGGCAGTAGAAGATATATATGATGATTCATACGAATTTGAATTAGGCAAGGGAGTTTTATTAAGGGACGGCAAGGACGTTACCGTCATTGCTACCGGAATGATGGTTCAGGAGGCTCTGAAGGCCGCTAAGATTTTAAAAGAGGAAGGTATTGATGTCAGGGTAATAAATATCCATACCATAAAGCCTATTGACAGAGATATAATTATTAAAGCAGCGAAAGAAACCAAATTGATAGTTACCGCCGAAGAACACAGCATTATCGGAGGCTTGGGAAGCGCTGTTTTGGAAGTGCTGTCGGACGAATGTCCTGTACCCGTAAAAAGAGTCGGTGTTTTGGATACATTCGGAGAATCCGGAAAACCTTCGGATCTTCTGAAAAAGTACAAATTGACAGCGGAAGAAATTATTATTCAGACAAAAGAAATTCTAAAATTGAAGTAAATTATTTTGATCTATGAAAAATAAGATGCTTGATTTCCGATAAACAATCGAAATTGAGCATCTTTTTTTTTGGAATTTTACTGTATAAATTTAGTATATTTAAATTTTCGTCATATATAAAAATAATAATTGATTTTCTATCGATATGTGATATACTACTTTTTGTGATTAAACGTTTAACTATATAAATAATATAACACTTTTGCACAACATATGTTAAACATGAGTTAAGAAATGGGGGGAAGTGATAGTATAGGTATTAAAAAAATAGCCAAGCTTGCAAATGTCTCTATTGCAACCGTATCTAAAGTGATAAACGGGAAGGATGAAAACATATCAGAGGCTACTAAAAACAGAATATTAAAAATTGTTGAAGAAGAAGGCTACATACCGAACGGAGTGGCCAAAAGCCTTAAAATGAAAAGAACCAAAACAATAGGAGTAATTGTTCCGGATATTATGAACATGTTTTATTCCGAACTTGTAAGAGGCGCGGAAGACATTGCCGAAAAAGGGGGATATTCAATTATTATTTGCAATACGGACAATAATCTTTTAAAGGAAGAAAAGTACATACAAATATTGCAGGAAAAAATGGTTGATGGCATAATATTGGCTTCAACAGAAAATGGATTTGAAAAATCACTGGCAAAATGTGCAAGTCCAGTGGTCTTGGTTGACAGAGAAATTAATTTATATGAAAAAGCAGGGCGTATTTTAGTAAATAATGAGGAATCGGCATTCACTGCCACAGACTTTCTTATAAAAAACGGCTGCAGGAATATAGGCTTTATATCATCGGGTCACAATAACAAACCTTCATTGGACAGGCTGTACGGATACAAAAGAGGTCTTGAAGAAAACGGCATTCATTTTGATGAGGATAAAGTTTATCAAAATAATTATACTATTGAGACAGGTTATACAGGAATAAATATTCTGCTCAACAGAACAACATTGGATGGATTGTTTTGCGGCAATGATTTAATAGCAATAGGAGCTATTAAGGGGATTAAGGAGAGAAATATAGAAATTCCGAAACAAATAAAAGTAATGGGATTTGATGATATATTGATTTCTAAATATATTGAGCCTCCTCTTACAACTATGAAGCAGCCTGCCTATAAAATGGGAGAAGAATCGGTGAAGATGCTTATAGATTTAATATGCGGCAAACATGTGGAGAAAACTGTTATTTTAAAAACTGAATTGATAAAAAGATTAAGTGTGTGAAAGGTGGCAAAAATGTCTGATATAGTAGTAATAGGCAGTATTAATATGGACTTGGTTGTTAAGACCGATGAAATACCAAAAATAGGCGAAACACTATTGGGGCAGGAGTTAATACAGATTCCGGGAGGAAAAGGAGCCAATCAAGGTGTGGCAATCTCAAAATTAGGCAAAAAGGTTGCTTTTATCGGCAAGGTCGGTAAAGACATGTTTGGTGATATGCTTGTTTCCTCGTTGAAAGATGCAGGGGTTGATGTTAGCCGTATTGAAAAGGAAAATTGCAATTCGGGCATAGCTGTAATAAATGTCGATAAGGATGGCAATAACAATATTGTGGTAATACCCGGCGCAAATTCAAAGGTAGATATTGATTTTCTGCATAAAAATATTGATGTTGTTGAAAATTCCGAAATTGTTCTATTTCAGCTTGAAATTCCCTTGGAAACAGTTAAGGCAGGCTTAATAAAAGCTAAGAAATCAGGTAAAATAACTGTTTTAAATCCGGCGCCCGCCTATGACTTGGATGATGAGATAATTGAAAATACGGATATTCTCATACCCAATGAACATGAATTGGAGAAAATAGCAAAAATAAAAGTCACAAATGACCATAGCCTGCTAAAAGCAGCAAACGTCCTGATAAAAAAGGGTGTTAAAGAACTGATTGTTACTTTGGGAAGCAAAGGAGTTTTGCATATAAATCGGAATGGACATAAATTTTACGAAGCATATAAAGTTAAGGCTGTTGATACTACGGCTGCCGGAGATAGCTTCATAGGAGGATTTTTATCATCCTATGTCAATGACAAGGATGTGGAGAAATCCATAGAATTAGGACAAAAGGCAGCAGCATTGGCTATTCAGAAGGTTGGAGCTCAAAGCTCAATTCCGATGATGGCTGAAATCAGGAACTTTGACTGGAAAGCTTTATAACAAATGGCTATAAACCTGAAAGGTTTTAGTAATAAAATTAAAAGACAGATTAAGGAGAACAGAAATGAGTAAAAAACTACGTATATTTTCACTGCTGTTAGCTATAGCTATAATATTTACAGCATGTGGACAACCCTCAGCTCCCGCTGAAGGAGAACCTGCTAATGAGGATCAAAAATACAAAGCAGCATTTATCACATCTACACCAAGGGGAAATGAATTTATTGATCTTATTTGGTCCGGTTTCCAAAAGCTTGAAACGGAAAAGGGATGGGAAATTAAATGTATAGAAACATTTGAAACTGCTGAGCAGGCAGAACAAATTCGTGCTCTTTGCGCTGACGGATACAACCTTATATACACAAACGGCGATGATGTTATGATGTCTGTTCACGACTTGAAAGATGAAATAGCACAGTCATATCCTGATGTTTATTTCTTCTTCCTGGATACTTATAAACCAACTGAAATGCCTAATTCAACAACTGTTACAATAGACCCGTTTGAATCTTGTTTTATAGCGGGATATGTTGCGGCTAACAAAACAGAAACAGGCAAAATTGGTTTGATGCTTCCTTTGGACACAGCTATTATGAGAAGATTCCAATATGGTTATTATGCGGGAATAGACTATGCCAACAAAGATGTGGAAGTTGTTACAGGTTA
>DCDU01000105.1:0-1640 GCA_002316585.1 Firmicutes bacterium UBA1047
AATGTAACGGCAACAGGCTACTATAAACCTATAACCGATATCTACTACACAGTTTACTACTTGGATATAGATACTGAAAAGAACGTAGCAAATCCTAAGGTAGTAGGAGATAAAGTATTCGGTGATACAGTAACTGAAAGTGCTATTGAAGTTTCTGGATATATGAAGCTGGAACCAACTACTCAGATTATAGAATCTTTAGAATTGGAAGGAAACGAAATTTATTTCTTCTACCAAGTTAGAGATGATGTAGAATATACTGTAAACTATCTGGATAATGATACCGGAAAAGCAATAGATGGTTATGGTCCCAAGGTGGTACCGGGTAAGAAATTCGGTGAAAAGGTGACTGAAAAGGCTATTGATATTCCGAATTACAATAAGGTTGGCAAGACTCAAGAGACTATAACATTAGGTGTCAGTGGAAATATAATTAATTTCTACTATACTGCGATTAAGGAAATAGATACTGAATACTATATAGTTAATTGGGTGTATGAAGATCCAAATACAGGAGAGTATGAAACTGCTCCGAGATATACGGAACCTGTTGGCAACAATAAAGCAATATCGCAAGAAGATTATCCGTTTGACGAAGAAGATTATAAAGGTAAGCACAATGATGTGTTTGGATACAATTACGTTGAATTTAATTACGGCACACCATTTAAACAATACGTTGAGGTGTCGGTAACTACGGGTTCTGGAATAACGACTACTAATGCTGCTATTACAGGTACTGCTATAAGAATTGTTACACCTGTAAACTTATATTATGATATTGAGACTACAGATATAACAGTTACTAAGATATGGTCAGGCGGTTCAGGCACGAGACCGGCTATAACAATCAACCTGTTTGCGGACGGTAAAAAAGTTGATGAAATAACATTGAATAGTGGAAAAACAACTTACACATTTACTGTACCAAAATACGACTTGAAGGCTGAGAAACAAATCACCTACACCGTGACAGAGAATTCCGTATCGAATTATAGCACTTCTATCAGTGGCTACACGATAACCAACATCTACACTGGTGGCGGAGGTGGTGGTGGCGGAAAAGATCCGAAACCGCCGGTAGTAATACCTGATTCTGAAGTGCCGTTGGCAGAGCTTGAGAAGTTTGACCACTTCGCGTATGTAATAGGTTATCCGGAAGGTGATGTAAGACCTCTGAATAACATTACGAGAGAAGAAGTTGCGATGATATTCTACAGGCTGCTGACTGATGATAGCAGGAATCAATTGCTGAGTGATGTAAATCCGTTCACTGATATGGATGCTAATCATCTGTGGTCTAACCGTGCAGTGTCAACATTGTACAATGCTGGCATATTAAGCGGTTATCCGGACGGAACATTCAGACCGTCAGAGCCGATTACGAGAGCAGAATTTGCAACTATAGCAGCTAAATTCGATGAATTGGAGTTAGGTAGTGCAAGTAGTTTCACAGATATATTCGGGCATTGGGCAGAGAAGTATATTACTTCTTCGGAAATCAAGGGATGGATTAAAGGTTATCCGGATATGACATTTAAACCGGAGCAGGATATAACAAGAGCTGAAGCAATGACGTTGATTAACAATGTTCTTGAAAGAGGCGTGCCTGAAGAGAATATACATCCTGATGCGATATT
>DCDU01000105.1:1814-4210 GCA_002316585.1 Firmicutes bacterium UBA1047
ATATTCTGGCCGGATAATCCGAGCACGGAATGGTACTACGAGGCTGTCATGGAAGCAACTAACAGTCACAATTATGTATATGAGGATGAGGTCGATGAGCTTTGGACGGAAATAAAGCCGAATAAAGTATGGCCGTAATGTAATAAGTTTAAGGGGTTGTCGTATAGACAGCCCCTTATTTAAATTATATATGTAGAGTATTAAGGGTCAAGGGGCAGGGTTAAAATAATAACATATTTGTTTGAGTGCTTAAAAATGGGGTATATTATGATTTGGATATAAAAATTTTGGGAGGTTGTATGAAGACGAATGATTTTGATTTAGAATTTGGAAAAGCTGTGGAGCCTGAAAAAAAGCCATTAAAAAAATGGAAATGCATAATATGCGGAGCGGTTGTTGAAGGTGAAAATCCTCCTGAAAGATGCCCTGTATGCGGAGTGGGTCCCGAGTTATTTGAAGAATTAAAAGAGGAAAAAGTTGAATTAAAAGAAGAGAAGAAAACATATAAATGGAAGTGTACGGTTTGTGGAGAAATAGTGGAAGGTACAGAGCCTCCCGAGAAATGTCCCGTATGCGGTGTAGGTCCGAAATATTTCGTTAAAGTAGAGGAGAATGAAGAGACTGAGCTTTCAAATGTTAAGGAAAATATTGTAATTATTGGAGCAAGCGGTGCCGGAATGGGGGCAGCTGTTGAAATAAGGAAGAGAAATAAGGTTTCGGATATTACCATGGTGTCGAAGGAAAGCGTAATGGGCTACTTTAGGCCTCAGCTTTCAAAAATGTTAAGTGATGACAGGGTTACAATTGAATCAATGTCAATTAAGGGAGAAGACTGGTTTAAGGAAAACAATATAAGATTGCTGCTAAACAAGGTTGTTGCAAAAATTGATGCCGAAAACAAGAAAGTTATTTTAGAAGATAATGAAGAACTTTCCTTTACTAAGCTTATTATTGCTTCCGGTGCGGAGGTATTTGTTCCTCCGTTTGCAGGAAAGGACAAGAAGGGTGTATTTACATTAAGATATGCTAAGGACGGCAATGAAATCAAAGCCTATGCCAAGGGCAAAAAAACAGGTGCCGTAATAGGCGGAGGCGTACTTGGATTAGAGGCAGCCAATGAATTAAGAAATTTAGGGCTTGATGTAACGGTTATAGAAATGGCCGACAGAATTCTTCCGAGGCAGCTTGACCATGATGCATCTAAAATATTAGAGCAAATTGTCAGAAATGCAGGCGTAACATTTTTAAAGAGTGTGGGAACAAAGGAAATAATCGGTGATGAAGCTGTAAAGGGAATTTTGCTTGATAACGGAGAAATTGTTGATGCGGAAGTGGTAATTGTTTCAACAGGGGTTAAGGCTAATTCTAAAATTGCTGAAAATACAGGAATAGAGATAAAAAGAGCAATAGTTGTAAATGAAAGGATGGAAACAGCTGTTTCCGGTATTTATGCCTGCGGTGATTGTGCTGAATACAACGGAATAAATTATGCATTGTGGAGCGAGGCGATTGAGCAGGGGAAGACTGCAGGGATAAATGTTGCAAAAGGAAACTATACTTATTCTACAATTATTCCTTCTACAACTTTAAATGCATTTAACAGCAGTGTATTTTCAATCGGGGATATAGGCTCTGACCCAAGTATGGAATATGAAACATATGAGCGCAATAACAGGAAGAGTTATATAAAATTGTATTTTAAGAATAAAATTCTGTCAGGCGGCATTTTAATCGGAGACACATCTAAGACTGTGGAATTGGTTGAAGGGTTTGAAAAAAGTAAAACCATGGAAGAAATGATAGAAAAGTTTAAAGCATAATTTTTAAGGTTAACTATATAAAATACGCGGCGGTATTCATAAATCGCGTATTTTTTTTATTTTTGACTACATGATATGACAAAATATTTTTAATAAGTGCTTTATAATGGGTGGTAAAGGTAAATAACGGGAGTGGAAGGGATTGGTTTACTATGTTGAATATGTTTTTGCTGAAAATCTCCTTATAGATTTTATATTGCTGTATATTACAGGTAAGCTCATAAAAAGGATAATAGTATTTAAAAGGCTCATTATTGCAGCGACGATAGGCTCGTTGTATGTTATTCTGACCTTTTATATAGGAAGGGAATTTATGACATATTTCATTGTAAAATTCAGCATTTCCGTATTAATGATTATGGTAGCGTTCAATTCCAAGGGCATATTGACTAATATAAGAGTTATAATTTGTTTTTACATTACATCTTTGATAATGGTAGGTATTATTACCGCTTTATATTATCTTACTTATGATAAACTGACTGTGAATGCAATTATCATGTCCATATTTACGGGGTATGCTGCATTGCATTTCTTTTTTAAGGAAATAAAAGATAGAATTGCTAAACATAATTA
>DCDU01000105.1:4326-5022 GCA_002316585.1 Firmicutes bacterium UBA1047
GATAGAATTGCTAAACATAATTACAAAAGAAAGGTGAATATTAGTATAGGTGATAAGTCTAAAACATTCAGAGGATATATTGATACGGGCAATGAGCTGACAGACCCGGTTACGGGAAAACCCGTTATGATTGTCAATATTGACTGCATCAAGGACATTATTGACAATGATTCATATGACAGAATAATGGATTATTACGAAAATAAATGCTACGAAAGCTTAATCAATGAAAGCAACAAAATAAATTTAAGAATTATTAAATACAACACAATTAGCAACAGCGGCGAAAGTATGGTCTGCATAGCGCCTGATGAAATTGAAATAATAAATAATGATAATAATATTTTTATTGATGCAATTATCGGCATTCATCCGAAAAGAATCAGCAAGGATGATTACGACGCACTATTATTTAAAAAAGTAATTGATTGGGAGTTGGAGACGGAGAATGAGTATGTTAAAACATGTTAAAGATTTTTTCAAAAAAATATTTAACTTTTTTATAGATAAGCTAAGTGTTGTCAAGGATATTTTCTATATCGGAGGAAGCGATACTTTACCTGCACCCTTGACACAAGAGGAAGAAAAAGAAATAATAAACAGACTTAAGGATTCAAGCGAGGCTAAGACTATTTTAATTGAGCATAATCTAAGGCTTGTTGTTTATCTTGCAAAAAAATTTGAATCTACCGGTAT
>DCDU01000105.1:5130-5546 GCA_002316585.1 Firmicutes bacterium UBA1047
AAAAAATTTGAATCTACCGGTATAAATGTGGAGGATTTGATTTCCATAGGAACCATCGGTTTAATTAAGGCGGTGAATACTTTTAAGGTTGAAAAAAATATTAAGCTTGCAACATATGCTTCTAAGTGCATTGAAAATGAAATATTGATGCATTTAAGACGTGTGGGAAAAACAAAGACTGAAATATCTTTGGATGAACCGTTGAATATTGATTGGGACGGAAATGAGCTTTTGCTGTCTGATATTTTAGGCACGGAAGAGGATGTTGTATTTCGTGATATGGAAAACGAAGTGGATTTAAGTCTTCTTAACGAATCAATTAAAAAATTAAATAAACGGGAATATATGATTATGAAATTAAGGTTCGGACTTAACAATACTAAAAGCTTCACACAGAAGGAAGTGGCTGATATGCT
>DCDU01000156.1:0-4105 GCA_002316585.1 Firmicutes bacterium UBA1047
TAGAATTATCGGATTTTGCTGTTGAAAGGATTTTAGAATCAAGAAAGGTTGTTGATGATTTTGTAGAAAACGAAGATGTGGTTTATGGAATTACAACCGGCTTCGGAAAATTCAGCGATGTGATTATATCAAAAGAAGAATCTGAACTTCTGCAGAAAAACCTGATAATAACTCATGCGGTGGGAGCGGGAAAGCCGTTTGATACAGAAATAGTAAGAGGAATAATATTATTAAGAATAAACAATTTGGCAAAAGGGTATTCAGGTGCAAAGCTCGAAACTATACAAACAATGATTGAAATGCTGAACAAAGGGGTTCACCCAATCGTGCCCGAAAAGGGCTCCTTGGGAGCCAGCGGAGATTTAGCACCCCTTTCTCATATGGTGCTGCCGATGATAGGACTTGGATTAGCTGAATATAAGGGAACGGTAATGTCGGGGGAGGAAGCTATGAAATTGGCAGGAATATCTGTAATTCGGCTGACTTCCAAAGAGGGTCTTGCACTTATAAACGGAACTCAGGTTATGACTGCTGTTGGGGCATTGACTGTTTATGATGCACTGAACATATTAAAAGTATCGGACATTGCAGCGGCTCTGAGTTTTGAAGCCCACAACGGAGTGGTTAATGCCTTGGATCATAGAATCCACGATGTTCGCCCTCACAAAGGCCAGATTGATACTGCAAGAATATTGTTGGATTTACTTGCAGGAAGCAAAATGACAACCAAGCAGGGCGAAATCCGTGTGCAGGATGCATATTCCTTAAGATGCGTTCCGCAGGTTCACGGAGCTAGTAAAGATGCCGTAAATTATGTTAAGGAAAAAGTAGAAATAGAAATAAATTCAGTTACTGATAACCCCATAGTATTTCCTGAAACCAAGGAAGGAATTTCGGGAGGTAATTTTCATGGTCAGCCTATGGCGCTGAGCTTTGACTTTTTAGGAATTGCTCTTTCCGAGCTCGCCAATATTTCCGAGAGAAGAATAGAAAGACTGGTAAATCCATCACTTAGCGGACTGCCAGCATTTTTGGTTGAGCATGGAGGGCTGAATTCGGGATTTATGATTGTTCAGTATTCTGCGGCAGCGCTGGTATCCGAAAATAAGGTTTTGGCACATCCCGCTTCTGTTGACAGCATACCTTCTTCCGCAAATCAGGAAGACCATGTTTCCATGGGTACTATTGCTGCGCGTAAAGCAAGAGAAATTTTAGAAAATGTAAGAAGAGTTTTAGCTATGGAAATAATGTGTGCTTGTCAGGGAATAGACCTCAGGGGAAATAAGGGACTTGGTGCAGGAACCAAGTTGGTTTATGAAGAAGTAAGAAAAGTTATCCCAATGTTAAAAGAAGACAGACCTTTATATGATGATATTAACAGGTGCGAAGAATTAATCATAAACGGAATGATTACAAAAGCCTGCGATAACATAGCAAAGCAGAGTCCGGAGGTATAAATATATTCAGGCAGGCGATCCTGCCTTTTTTAATTATTGAATAAAATATATCAGAGTGATATAATTAAGCAAAATAAAAATTCGTGGAACAAATGTAAAAATGTTAACGTCTAATATATAACCGAACGGGGTGGAACAATGAATAGCAATGAAAGGTGGCTTGTAGAGGAAAGTCGGAAAGGGAATGTTGATGCTTTTGAAGAACTGATCAGAGATTATAAAAAAAGTGCCTACAACATTGCGCTTCGAGTACTGAGGAATGTTGAAGATGCCGAAGATGCTTCTCAGGAGGCACTGATTAAAATATACAAAAGCATAAATAACTTTAATATGGAATCCACATTTAAAGTATGGATGTACAGAATTGTAGTAAATACATGTATTGATTTTAAACGTAAAAAAAGCATAAATGCAGTATCGATAGATGAAACAATAGACTTAGGTTCGGGAAGGGAAATTCAGAGAGAGATTTCTGACGAATCAAACAATCCGGATGCATTAATCGACAGAAGTTTCAGCACACAGCTTGTAAATGACGCAATCGGCAAGTTGGAGGATGACTTTAAAACCATAATAATACTAAGAGATATAAAAGGATTCACTTATGGCGAAATATCTGAAATACTGTCCTGTAATTTGGGAACAGTGAAATCAAGATTATCAAGAGCCAGAAAAAGTTTAAAAGAATTATTAGAAAAAGAAATGAAACAGAGCTAAGGTGGTGATGAGATGAATTGTAATGAAATATGTGACAAATTGTCATTATATATCGATAATGAATTAAGTGATGAAGAAATGCATCAAATGGAAGAGCATTTGAAATCATGCGGAAATTGTCAAGAAGAGCTAAAAGAATACAGAGATTTAATATCGGTATTAAAAAGCTTGCCGGAAGAAGAACCACCTGAAGGTTACTGTGAGAGACTTCATAAAAAATTATTGGAGAACAGCACTCAGAAAACTGAGAAGGCAGCTTCGAAAATAAAAAGTATTAACCGCTTTAAGTGGGTGAAATACGGAAGCATCGCTGCGGCATTGATATTGGTGTTTATTGTCGGCAACATGAACAATTTGGGAATTAACAATTTAGGAAAAGCAAAAACAGAATCTTCCTATGATGCTGATGAATCACCCGCTGAAAATAAATTTGCCGAACCCCAAATGGCAGCACCCGAAGAAGCGCCTGAAATGGGGAATGGAAATCAAAATATGGATGAAATAAGAGGAGAATCCGAAATATATTCTCTGAATGATTCCGTAATGATTACATCCTTAAAAGCGGAAAGAGAAATTAAAATCATCAAGACCGGAACAATTTCTGCTCAAACAGAGGATTATGACATATTTTTAGATGATTTGACCATGAAATTAAGCTCCTTAGGAGGATTTTTAGAAAGCAACAATACTGAAGTTTATCAGGTTTATGATGATAATAAGCTGATGTATGGCAGCATAAGAATCAGGGTTCCTCAGGAAAGCTTTTATGAATTGGTTGACTATTTGGAAAATACAGTAGAGGTAAGAAGAAAAAATATTAATGAAACTGATGCAACCAAGGAGTATTATGAAAAAGACAACAAAGTAAAAAACCTGGAGGTACAGGAACAACACTTAAGGGAACTGTTTGAGAAGGCAAATACGGTTGAAGAAATGCTTCTCATTGAAAATGAACTCAGAAGAGTAAGAACCGAAATTGATGCTTTAAATATAAGCTTAAGCGATATAAATGACAGAGCTGCAATGTCAACAATAAATTTGGAAATTGAAGAAGTAATGACCGCAAGCCTTACGCTGAAGTCTAAGGACAGCGTATGGGAAAGATCAAAGAATGGGTTTATAAATACGGTGAACAGTATGATAAGAGCTTTGGGAAACTTTGTTGTCAACGTAATATCAAGCTCTCCCATATTGATACCCTTCATAATCGTTTGTATAGTCGGATTCTTTAAGATTAAAAAATATTGGAAAAAGAAGATGCCCTAACCCCATTTTTCAGAGTGTTTTTCCACCTTATTTTCATGACCGGCCATCGGAAACATCCCGACGGCCGGTCTTTTTTGGAGAATTTTGTTTATTGATTCAAATAAGTGTGATATAATGAGATATCAAATTTAAAGAGAGGCGAATTATGGGTCAAAGTATTGCTGATATGCTGAATGATAAATCAAAGGAACAGATGAAAAACATGCTCAAAACAAATAAAACAATTGCTGAACTTAAGCCCGGAGAAAAGGCGGATGGATTTTATCTGATTAAAAGTTTTGAAGTTAAGAAAACTACTAACGGAAAACAATATATAGATATAGATTTAGTTGACAAGACCGGTGAAATAAATGCAAAGATTTGGGATTATACTAAAGAAACGGAAAAATTAATTGAGGAAAACCCCATTGTAAAAGTAAGAGGAGAGGTCTTGGAGTGGAATGGATTGAGGCAGCTTAAGGTTAACAAAATAAGAGAGAAGAACCCTGAAGATAATGTTCTTATTTCAGAATTAATTCCATCTGCTCCCGTTGCACCCGGTGAAATGCTTGAAGCAGTATATTCCTATGTGAAGAAAATAAAGGATACTGAAATCAGGACACTTGTTTTCAATATCCTAAAAAAATATGAAAACAAATTATATTATTATCCTGCAGCAAAGAAAA
>DCDU01000156.1:4277-12969 GCA_002316585.1 Firmicutes bacterium UBA1047
CTGAGAATGCTTCAGTCGGGTGAAAAACTTTGTCAGGTTTATGATTTTCTCAATACTGACTATGTATATGCCGGCGTAATCCTTCATGACATGTGTAAGATATTGGAAATGGATTCGGACGAATATGGTGTGGTTTCTGATTATACTATGGAAGGAAAATTGCTTGGGCACATAATTCAAGGAATAAAGGAAATAGATTCAGAGGGCGAAAAAATAGGAATTGTCAGAGAAAAAAGCGTGATTCTGCAGCACATGGTCTTATCTCATCACTATGAACCTGAGTTTGGCAGCCCTAAGAAACCTATGACGCCGGAAGCGGAGCTTTTGCACTTTTTAGATATAATTGATGCAAGAATGTTTGATTTCGAACATTCGCTTGAAGCTATAGAGCCGGGGCAATTTACTGATAAAGTATGGCTTTTGGATAACAGAAATCTTTATAAATTAAAAGGAGATTCTTAAACCTAATATAGGTATGGGGACACACCTCTAAAGTAGGGCGAGCTCTTGGAGTAAGCTTTAGAGGAATGTCCCCGAAAATGAAGAATCTCTTTTTTTTTTATGCCCCAACCCCATTTTTAGAGGGGTATGGGGCATAGGTTATTATCTTCTTCTTTGTCTTATGCGAATTGGTTTTTGAACATGCTTTTCATGTTTTATGTTTTTCTCTGCTGAAGGGGGTGTGTTAACAGGATTACTATCATCATCTTCTATGCTGTAGTCAAACTGAGCACTCTTAAATACTTGACTATCGGAATGTTCATGCGTCTTATCGGGCTCTTCGGATTGTTCCGAAGAAGACATTATGTTATTTATCATAGGCATGAATGCTTCCATTAAACTGCTTAAATCATTGCTGTTTTCCTTATTGCCGGCTGCTGCCAAGGAAGAGAGCACTTCGTTAAAGCTGCTTTTATTGCCGTTTGTTAAAGAGGAAAGCATTTCGTTTAAGCCGCCATTTTTTGCTATATTCATCGCCACGGCACCTATTATCTTATCCATGTTGTTAGCTAAAAGGGGCTGTGCCACTAACTTTGCAACAGGAATGTTTCCGTTTTTCAATAATGCTGTTATTTTATCTGTCGGAGTTTTAGCGTCAAAAGCCTGTATTGGTCTGAAATTTTGAGCCCTGCTGATAAATGAGTACATTCCAAGCAGTGTGCTCACTTTTTCCACTGCCGGCAGATATGTATTTACCTTTGATACTGTTTGTGCCGAAGTAAGAGGTGCAAAGGTCCGAACCATACTTATTATGTTTTCCATTTTTCCGGGGTCTTGCAATACTCCTGAGGTAAATGATTTTGTGGTTCCCGACAGCTTAGATACAATGCCGTTTAACTGATTGCTTCCGAAAATATATTTGGCAGCTAAAGAATATAATAATATTTGAACTGGAATAATATCACCTTCTTATAAACATCTTCTTATATCATATTCCGGCAGGATAATTATGTTACTTAGAATAAGTGACCGTATCACAAATAAAATTGTAATTAAATGATGCTCGCGGCATATTATGTAATATGATTGGAGGTATATGAATGTCAAATATATTTAGAAGCGATAAAGAAATTAACAAAATTAAGGAAAGCAAGGAATTTAAAAAGGTTGCAAGCGATAAGCGCGTAAATGATTTTGTAAATAATAAACAATTTCAAGAATTTAAAGAAAAGTATGAAGGTAAATCCGAAGATGAAATTTTAAGGGATGCAAAAAATATGGGAAGGAAATTAAAAGAGCAATATGGAGAACAGGAATACAACAAAAAAATTGAAGATTTAAAAAACTTTGAGAAATTTTTAACCCCTGAACAAAAAAGAAAAATGAGGAAGTTCTTAGAAAATCTTGATTGAAAATAGGTACTTGTCAACATAATAAAGGAGCGAAGCTCCTTTTTGGATTCATGTAATGTTATGCATGATTATTATATAATGTGATAAAATGCATTAAACAACATAAGACTGCATATTTTATTATAATTAATTTTTGCCATTGTTTTTTGCTTGAAAATAATATTCAAATTTAAACGATAAATTTCGACAAAAAATTATTTGCAAATGTGTGCCTGATGAATACAAACTTGAAATATTGTTAATAACAGGAAATAAAACGTTTTCAAAAATCAATTGACAATTAATATATATTCAATTATAATATGGATACATAATTTATAATTCTGTAAAAATTAGGAGGGACAAGTAATGAAGAAGTTAATAAGTTTATTATTGACTCTGATGATGGTTTTACCGTTGGCATCATGCACTCAGCCGGCACAAACCCCTGCGGGAGACACTGGGGACTTTCAGGGCAAGATAGCAATTGTTACAAACACACTATCTCAAAATGAAGAAGAATATCGTTCAGCTGAATTGATGGTTAAAAGATATGGAGAAGACAAAATTGTTCACCAATTATGGCCGGATAACTTCATGACTGAACAGGAACAAATGATAAGCACAATAGCAAAAATAGGCTCCGACCCGGAAGTTAAAGTATTGATTATCAATCAGGCAGTTCCCGGTACCAATGCAGCGGTAGATAAACTGCTGGAAACTAGGGATGATATGTTTATAGTTTACTGTACGCCTCAGGAAAATCCGCCTGATGTTGCACAGAGAGCAGACCTGATTCTTAATCCCGATGAATTGAAAATGGGAGATAATATTCCTGTACAGGCAAAGAAATTAGGAGCTGAAACATTAGTTCACTATTCATTTCCGAGGCATTTATCAATAGTTATGATTGCCGCAAGACGAGAAATAATGATAGAAAAATGCAAGGAAATCGGACTTGAATTCCACGATGCTTCTGCGCCTGACCCGACAAGCGACGTTGGAGTACCGGGAGCACAGCAATTCATACTTGAGGATGTGCCTAAGTTGGTTGATAGATTCGGAAAGAATACGGCATTCTTCTCAACGAACTGTTCAATGCAGACTCCGCTGATTAAAGCTTGTGTTGACGAGGGAGCAATTTATCCTCAGCCGTGCTGTCCTTCACCATACCACGGATTCCCTACGGCTTTGGGTATAGAATCAATATCCAAGGACTTTTCTGTTGAGGGTATGGCACTGGTTGTAAGCGAAACTGCCAAAGCACTTAAAGAAAAAGGAGTTTTAGGAAGATTCTCCACATGGCCGGTGCCTGTTGCCATGATGAATACGATAGCTTCCACAGAATATGCCATTGAGTGGTTAAAAGGCAATGTAGGCGATGAATTAGACGTAAAATTACTTGAAGAAAAGATGGCTGAATATGCTAAACTCACTGTTACTACAAGCCCGTACACTGAAGAAGGTCTGGAAATTCCTCACTTCAGACTGATAATGATGGATTTCTTAACTTACGGAGAAGAACATATTATCTAATACATAATAAATATCTATAAATATAAGGAATGTTTCAGAATTTCTTATTTGATACTTCTGATTCATTCCTTTGCTAATTAAGAAAAGTCATACAACAGGAGGTAAAAATGAGTGATAGCCTTCTAAGCTTAAAGCATGTTTCAAAAGAATATTCGGGAAACAAAGTGTTGAAGGATATAAGTATTGAGCTGAAAAAGGGTGAAATTCATGCGCTTATAGGTGAAAACGGAGCAGGCAAATCCACATTAATGAACATTCTTTTCGGTATGCCTGTAATTCATACAACCGGCGGATATGAAGGAGCTATAGAAATAGAAGGTAAGGAGGTACATATTAAATCTCCTCATGATGCCATGAATTATGGAATTGGCATGGTACATCAGGAATTTATGCTTATTAACGGATTTACCATTACCGAAAACATTAAACTGAACAGGGAAATAACAAAACCAAACTTGGTAAGCCCCGTCTTTGGAAAACGTTTGGAAACATTGGATATTAAAAAAATGAATGAGGATGCAAGAAATGCCTTGGACATTTTGGATATGAATATTGATGAATTTTTACCGGTGGCAGGTCTTCCCGTAGGTCATATGCAGTTTATTGAAATTGCGCGGGAAATAGATAAAACAGGAATAAAGATTCTTGTTTTTGACGAACCTACGGCAGTTTTGGCAGAAGCGGAAGCTAAAAACCTTTTAAATGCTATAAGAAAACTTTCGCAAAAAGGAATAGGAATCATTTTTATAAGTCACAGGCTTGATGAAATAATTGATGTTGCCGACACGGTTACGGTTCTTCGTGACGGAGAGCATGTGGTTACAAAAAATGTTAAGGATACTAATAAATATGAAATAGCTCAGCTGATGGTTGGACGAAAAATCAACATTGAAAGAGGAGAAGGAATAAACAAAAATATTGTTGACGAAACAATATTGAATATAAAGGATTTAGCTGTTGCTATGCCCGGTGAAAGAGTAAAGGGTATAGATTTAAGTGTAAAAAGAGGAGAAATAGTAGGTATAGGCGGACTGGCAGGACAGGGGAAGTTAGGTCTTGCCAATGGTATTATGGGGATATTTCCCGCAAAAGGAGAAGTTGAATTTGAAGGTAATAATTTAGCATTAAACGACCCGAAGACTGCAATTAAATCCGGCATTGCATTTGTAAGTGAAGACAGAAAAGGTGTAGGACTTTTATTGGATGAATCAATCGAATCTAATATTGCATTTTCGGCAATGCAGATAAATAATGATTTTTTAATTAATTTTGGAGCTGTAAAGTTGAAGGATTCCGCCAAAATTAGAAGTCATGCCGTTAAAATGATTGGAGATTTGGATATAAGATGCACCTCCTCCATGCAAATGGTGGGAAGTTTAAGCGGAGGAAACCAGCAGAAGGTATGTGTTGCGAGAGCTTTAACTTTAAAACCCACACTTCTTTTAGTTTCAGAGCCGACCAGGGGAATAGACATAGGAGCTAAGAAATTAGTGCTTGACTTACTGAAGCAGTTAAACAACGAAGGTATGACCATAGTAATGACTTCTTCGGAATTAGCCGAATTAAGAAGCATATGTGACAGGATCGTAATAATTTGCGAAGGTAAGGTTGAAGGGGTACTTCCTCCTGATGCGCCGGATGCCGAATTCGGTTTAATGATGTCAGGCAGCAGACATACAGAAGGGAGTGAGGCATAATGACAGGGATAAAAGAAAAAGGTATAAGTTATAAAGATATAGTTAAAAAGGTAGGCTTTCCAACAATTTTTATCGGAGGATTCTGGATTTTGCTTCTTATAGCAGGCGGATTCTTGGGAATATCCATGACAACCTTGTTAAGTGACACAATAAAACGCGCAGGAATGAACGGCATACTTGTGCTTGCAATGGTTCCTTCCATTCAATCGGGAACAGGACCGAATTTTGCATTGCCGGTAGGAGTAGTATGCGGCTTATTTGCGATAGTTTGTTCAATTGAAATTGGATTTACAGGCTGGGCATGGCTATTTGCATCAATTGCTTTTGCCATACCATTGGCTGTTATTGTTGGATATTTATACGGTAAACTTTTAAATGCGGTTAAAGGCTCCGAAATGACCATTGCAACTTACACAGGATTTTCAATTGTTGCGTTTATGTGCCTTCCGTGGCTTGTGATACCATTCCAAAGCAAAAATATGGGATGGTTTATAGGGAAGGGATTAAGAGAAACAATTCAGCTTGATGCAATCAAAGGAGCGCAAACATTAAGTAACTTTTTAAAATTTTCACTTTTTGGGGAAAAGGGCTTTATTACTTTCGGAGGAGAAAAAGGAATAATAATACCGACCGGAATGCTCTTAATGTTTTTCATATGCTGTGTTACAGTATGGTTATATTTCAGGTCAAAGTCAGGTATTGCCATATCTGCGGGCGGAATTAACCCGATGTTTGCAAAGTCCTCGGGAATAGATATAGACAAATGCAGAATAAAGGCAAATATTTTGTCTACCATAATGGCAGCTATCGGAATTATTGTTTATTCTCAGGGCTACGGTTATGCACAGCTTTACACTGCTCCCTTAAACATGGCATTTCCTGCTGTGGCTGCTGTTTTAATCGGAGGTGCTACAGCTTCAAGAGCAAAGGTATTTCATGTAATAATAGGCGTAATCATATATCAGGGTCTTTTTACAACGGCACTTCCTGTGGCAAACCTATTGTTTGAAGGTACGGATTTATCTGAAATACTTCGTATGATAATTCAAAACGGAATAATTCTTTATGCTTTGACACAGGTTAAAGGAGGCGATAAATAATGAATAATGCAAAAACACGCGAAAGACTAAATACACCCAAGACATCAACATGGGTTGCAGATAATATTGTTTCATTGATATTCGTTGCCTTTACAATATTTGGATTCCTTGTTTCAGACGGTGTAACAATAAATTTTTTCCTGACTGAATTGTCAAGCCGTTTCTTCAGGAATGCATTCCTTGTTTTATCTTTAGTCATACCGGTAGTGGCAGGTCTTGGACTGAACTTCGGTATAGTGGTCGGTGCAATGTCAGCACAAATTGCTATTGCCATTGTGAGGTATTTTGAATTTGGAGGAATTGCGGGACTCGTTTTAACATTTGTTTTAGCACTTCCTATTGCGGGATTATTTGGATATTTCACAGGTGCCTTGTACAACAAAACAAGAGGGCAGGAAATGATAGCAAGTTTAATGGTATGTTATTTCGCCAATGGTCTATATCAATTTTTATTCCTGTTCGTTGTAGGCGTAATTATAAAAGTTCCGAAAACTCACCCAATGATTAAGCCTGACGGGGTAGGGGTGAGAATGACGGTTGACTTGGTTCCTGTTGAGAACGGCGGTCTTAAATATGCCTTGGATAAAATATGGGAAATACCGTTCATGTGGGCAATATTGATTGTTTTTGCTTGTATTTTACTTCTGCAGCTATGGAAAATCTACAGAAACAAAAATAATCCTGCATTGTACAGATATAACAAAACAATGGTTTTAATAAATGCAGCTTTGAGCACAGCTATGATTGCCCTAAGCATTTATTCAATTTTAACAAATTCAAGGCTGATGATAATTAGAAAGGTTCCGGTAGTTACCGGATTATTAATAGTCGCTCTTTGTGTTTTCAATGAATTGATTTTAAGGACAAAGTTAGGGCAAGATTTCAGAAGTGTCGGACAAAGCCAGCACATTGCCGAGGTTTCCGGTATAAATGTTGACAAAACACGAATAATAGCAACAATTATGTCAACTGTATTTGCTTCATGGGGACAAATTATGTATCTTCAGAATATGGGTACCTTGAATACATACGGCGCGCATACGCAAATAGGAATGTTTTCCGTTGCGGCATTGTTGGTCGGAGGAGCTTCGACTCAAAAAGCAGGAGTGAAGCATGCTGTCATAGGTACACTGTTATTTAACTCAATGTTTATAATGTCTCCCGAAATAGGATTGTCATTGTTTGGCAACGCCCTCTTGGGAGAATATTTCAGAACATTCATGGTATATGGAGTTATCGGTCTTGCACTGGGACTTCACGTGTGGAGAACAAACAAGAAGGGTAAAATTACTTTGAATTAAAAATTTGACTGAACTATTGGGGTGCGTGTGATTCTTAACTCATCGCGTTTGACTTGCCTGCAATTTCTAAGAGGTATGGGGACACACCTTTGCTATATGGTTAGTCTCTGAGGGTAAAAGGAATGTCCCCGATAAAGTATCTGAGAAATGGGGTTAGGGCATCTTTGTGCTTGAATAATTAAAATCGGAGTAGTATAATCAGTTCAGGAAAATACGGAGGAAAACATGGATAACATAAAGGAAAACGTGAAGGACAATGTTTTAATACTTTCTATAGAGTCATCCTGCGATGAAACTGCTGCTGCTGTTGTTGAAAACGGCAGAAATGTTTTATCCAATGTAATATCATCTCAAATAGAAATTCATAAGGAATTCGGAGGTGTTGTACCTGAGGTTGCTTCAAGAAAGCATATTGAGAATATTAATGATGTTGTATCGGAAGCATTGATTAAAGCCAATGTCGAACCAAAGGATATAGATGCTGTTGCCGCAACCTACGGTCCCGGTTTAGTGGGAGCTCTTTTGGTGGGAATTAATTTTGCAAAAGGACTTTCCTATGTATGGGAAAAGCCGTTGATTGGTGTCAATCATATTGAAGGACATATAAATGCAAATTATATAGAAGATAAAAACCTTGAACCTCCATTTATCTGCATGGTAGTGTCGGGAGGACATACCCACTTGGTTAATGTAAAGGATTACGGTGAATATGAAATTTTAGGAATGACCAGAGACGATGCCGCCGGTGAAGCCTTCGACAAGGTGGCAAGAGCAATCGGATTAGGGTATCCGGGAGGACCTTTAATTGATAGGTCAGCTAAGATGGGAAACAAGGATGCAATAAAGTTTCCCAGAGCAATAATTGACGATGAAACATTAGATTTCAGCTTCAGCGGTTTAAAATCCGCAGTTTTAAACTATCTGCATAATTCCAATCAGAAAAATGAAACCGTGATAAAGGAAGATGTTGCGGCAAGTTTCCAGGAAGCGGTGGTTGATGTGCTGGTTATGAAAACAATGAAGGCCGCAAAACAAAAGAATTTAACCACTGTTGCTTTAGCGGGAGGGGTTGCATCCAACAGCCGGCTTAGAGAGAGATTTCAGGAAGAATGCAGCGGACATAATTATAAATTTATTAAACCATCCCTGATTTTATGCACTGATAATGCAGCAATGATTGGCTGCGCAGGATATTATAAATATTTAAAAAAGCAATTCGATAATTC
>DCDU01000156.1:13228-16975 GCA_002316585.1 Firmicutes bacterium UBA1047
TAAAGTTGTTGATACAAGTAATACAGTAAAAAAGTTATACACAGACTATCAACACAGAGTGGATAACTTTTTTTAATTTTCTAAAATTTCTTCCCATTGAGAGTATAAATTTTGAAGTTTTTCTTTACTGATGTTTAATTTTTCATTTAAATTAATAATTAGAAATTTGTCATTATATGTCGAAGGTTGACATAATTTATTTTCTAATTCATGAATTTCATTTTCATGCAATAAAATTTGTTCTTCAAGCTCTCTTATGGCTTTTTCCCGTTGTTGCCTGTCTCTTATGATTTCCCGTTCCTTTTTCTTTTCCGCATTTATTTGTGTCTTGGTTTTGCTTATAGTTTCATCATCATCAGTTTCATTGAGCTCTGCTTTTTTTTGAACATAGTAATCATAATTGCCAAGATACTCAAATGCCCCGTCTTCCGATAAATCATAAATCTTATCAACAACCTTATTCAGAAAGTACCTGTCGTGAGAAACCACCAATATGGTTCCTTCATAGTTAATAAGGGAATCTTCCAATACTTCCTTAGAATCAATGTCCAAATGGTTGGTAGGTTCGTCCATCAGCAAAAAATTCGCATTGGACGTCATAAGTTTCAACAATGACAGCCTGCCTTTTTCCCCGCCGCTTAAATCTGCGATAATTTTATACATATTGTCTCCGTTGAATAAAAATTGTGCAAGAAATTTTCGAATGTCATAATAGTTGAGGGTGGGATTTTCATCCCATATCTCATCTATAACAGTATTTTCATTATCTAAGTTTGTCTGCTCCTGGTCGTAATATCCTATATAAACATAATGACCTAAGGTAACCTCTCCTGCATAATCCTTGATTATATCTGCAATTATTTTTAAAAGGGTTGATTTGCCTATGCCGTTAGGGCCGATAATTCCTACCTTTTCTCCCTTGTAAACATTTAAATTTACATTTTTGAGAACCTGATGACTATTAAAAGACATGGATACATTATTTACACTTAAAACATCCCGTCCGCTTTTGATTTTAGGTGTAAATCTTAGCTTAACCCTTCTGTTTTCAACAGAGGGCTTATCCAATTTTTTGATTTTATCCAAAGCTTTCTGCCTGCTGAATGCTTGCCTTATATTACGCTTGCTGCCGTATGCATGCAGGCGGCGTATCATTTCTTCCTGTCTTTCAATTTCCTTTTCATATTCATCATACTGCTTTGTTGCCTGTTCCAACTCGATTTTCCTTTTTTTCATAAATTCAGAATAATTGCCGTTATAAGCTGTTAAGGACTTGTTTTCCATAAGGAAAATCCTGTTTACGGTGTTGTCTAGGAAATATCTGTCATGAGAAATTATTATTACCGCACCTTTAAAGTCTTTAATATATTTTTCAAGCCATGAAATTGCCTCAATGTCTAAATGGTTGGTAGGCTCATCCAGCAAAAGCATGTCTGCTTTTTCCAACAGAAGCTTTGCAAGCATGACTCTGCTTTTTTGACCGCCGCTTAATATATTAATTGGCTTATCAAATTCTCCTTCCGAAAATCCAAGACCTTTTAATACTCCCTTAATCGTGCTTTTGAAACCGTAACCGTCTGATTCCACAAACTGTTCGCTTAATTTTGAATATGTGCCCATGAGATCCTCTAACTCTTCCGGATCATCATCCTCCGTAAAGCTGCTTATTTCATTTGACAAATGATAGAGCTTTTCTTCTAACTTAATAATCTCATCAAAAATTGTGAGCATTTCTTCCATAATGCTCATATTGCTTTCAATAGTTGTATTTTGTTTTAAATAACCTAATTTCCTGCCTTTTGCCATATAAATTTCGCCGGAATCAGGCTCTAAATTTTGTGTCAATATATTAAATAAGGTTGTTTTTCCTGCTCCGTTAAGACCGATTAAACCCACTTTTTCATTGTCGTCTACGGTAAATGAAATATTTTCAATAACATTTTCCACCACATAGGCCTTTGAAACATTATTGCATGATAAAACAATCATAACTGTATCCTTTCTAAGCTGCCGCAATAAGTAATATTCTGATTATATCATAACTTAACATTTAATTGAATTAGAATTTTCGTAATGTATAACATATAAAAAATTAATTGGTATCTTTTTTTAGAGTATGAAATATGATACAATATAAAAAATTGATTTTTAATTTGGAGGAATTATGGGGAAACTATTTGGCACAGATGGCGTTAGAGGTGTTGCAAATAAAGATTTATCATCTGAACTGGCATATAAATTAGGACGAGTAGGCGGATACTTTTTAACAAAGGATAAAAACAGACCAAAGATGGTTGTGGGTATGGACACAAGAATATCAGGCGATATGCTTGAGGGTGCACTGTCTTCGGGCTTAAACTCTGCAGGAATTGATGTATTATATCTTGGAGTATTGCCCACACCGGCCGTAGCATGCATGATTAAAATACTTGATGCCGACGGAGGAGTGATGATTACTGCATCTCACAATCCGGTTGAATATAACGGAATAAAGTTCTTCAACGAAAATGGACTAAAGCTGACAGATGAAATGGAAAATTCAATTGAAGAATATATAATTCATAATTTAGATATAGACTTCCGACCTGTTTCAGAATATTTAGGAAGAAAAATACGTGTTGAAAATCCATTAAGAAAATATATGGATTATTTAATGGATACAATAGATGTAGATTTAAATGGAATGAAAATTGCCGTTGACTGCGGAAACGGAGCGACTTACAAGGCAGCTCCGGAACTGCTCCATGAGTTAGGAGCGCAGGTATATGTAATTCACAATGATCCTAACGGAATAAACATAAATGTTAACTGTGGCTCTACTAAGCCTGAAGAAATTCAAAAACTTGTTTTGGAAACAGGAGCAGATGCCGGACTTTCCTTTGACGGAGATGCCGACCGATTGATTGCATCAGATGAAAACGGAAATATTGTTAATGGAGACCATATTCTTGCAATATGCGGCACATACTTGAAAGAAAAAGGAAGATTAAAAAACAATACGGTAGTTGGAACTGTTATGACAAACATGGGTCTGGATATGTGCCTTAAGGAAAATAATATTGATATCATAAAAGCTAAAGTCGGAGACAGATATGTTTTGGAAGAAATGCTAAAAGGAGGGCATTCCTTAGGCGGTGAGCAATCGGGACACATTATCTTTTTAGATTACAACACAACAGGAGATGGACTGCTGACGGCTATCCAGCTTTTAAGTGTTATAAAACAAAAAAACACAAAGCTTTCAAAGTTAGCTGAAATAATGAAGGATATGCCGCAGGTGTTAATTAATGCGCAAGTTTCAGAAGAGAAAAAAAATAATTACTTAGATGATGATATAATAAAGAATAAAATAGAAGAAATAGAAAAACATTTTGACAAAAAAGGCAGGGTGCTAATAAGACCATCAGGAACTGAGCCACTGGTCAGAGTAATGATTGAAGGAGAAAATCAGGAGGAAATAAATTCATACGCCACCGAATTAGCAGCCTTAATAGAAAAAAGATTGAATTAAGCATTCCGGGCATTCTGGGGACGGACCTTTGAGTGACGTGAGCATTATATGTCGCATTGGGTATTCTTCACCTAAGGTCAGGAGTGGGACAGTTAAGTACGTACCTACTGCCCCGCTAAAGGGATTTCCATGTAGGGGATATAAATGGAATGTTCCTTTGGCTGATGATAAATTATAATTGATTTTAAAGTGTATGCAGGGGAAGGAATAAGCTTTATTTCTGCCCTTTCTCTTAT
>DCDU01000117.1:0-3074 GCA_002316585.1 Firmicutes bacterium UBA1047
CTGCCATTACTTTATATGCTTTTTCTCTTGCTGTCTGAAATTTGCTGTTATTTTTAATAAACTTTTCAATTTCATTATCCCTGTTGTTGAATGCCTTGGAAACTCTTATACCTGATATACTGTTTTCAATGGTTGCATTAACTTCGCCTATTGTAACTCTCGTTTCCAAGAATGTTTCTTCCATTCTTACTCTGAGCTTCATTGCTACAAATATTAATAATGGAATTATGGAAAATACAATGAGGGCAAGGGGCAGGTTGATTGTACTCAATAAAATAAAGGAGCCCACAAGCATTACTGCAGATATGAACAAGTCTTCCGGTCCGTGATGAGCAAGCTCTGAAATATCCATTAAATCATTTATAATTCTGGATGAAAGGCTTCCGGTTTTATTTTCATCGAAAAATACAAAGGGCAGGTCCTGAAGATGTTCAAATATATCTTTTCTCATGTTCGCCTGCATCATTACACCCATAATATGACCGTAGTATGTGATGTAATAATTAAGTCCTACCTTAATTATATATATAATACCTAAAATAATCAGCCATGTAATCATAAGCCGGAACTCTTGGTCGGGAACATATATATTAATGATGTTTCTTGTTATCATAGGATAAAACAAATCACATACTGCCACTATAAAGGCACAAATCATATCGGTAATAAATATCTTTTTTACCGGTTTGTAATATGATATAAATTTTTTAAGCATATTTTACTCCTGTCTGTTTTTAAATTTTGAATAAATAAGTGAAATTGCCGCATAAAGCACGATTGAAGCTAAATCAAGAATTAATATAAGTATGAATTTCAAATCTACAAAGTAGCATGTTAATGCAATTACAACAAGTAAAATCACCATAGCAATGTTGACGGCTCTAAAAGGTTTGATTTTGAAATTCTTTTCAAATAGGATTCCTACACTGACAGAATGAAGAATTAGTCCGATTAATATTGCAGAAACAGCATATCCGGTGTTTTGTGCCGCACAACCCTCTGAAAATAAAAAAATACCTGCTGCTAATAACGCATAATAAAACCACTTTTTTTCCCGTAATTCTTTTTGCTTTTGTTTACGTATTTCGTACATATTTCACCTCAATTTCTATTTATGTAATAATATCATTATTTGCTTTGTTTTTCAACGGTGAAATTAGTAAACAATATTGACTAATCATTGTACATAAAGTAAAATCAAATATGCATAAATGTAAAATTACACCAACAAATTTCAATATCAGATGAGACAATTGCACTGAAATAGAGCAAATTGGCTGAAATGCAAAATGAATGGGAATTATATCAATGAGAAGAATTATATCAACAGTATTGTGCGCTGTATTGCTTATGACAATGCTTGCAGCCTGCGGGAAAACTCAGAAGCTCTCCGCCGCAGAATTTTTAGACTTAGGAGAGAAATATCTTGCCGAGCTTAACTATGAGCAGGCGATTGTGCAATTTTTAGGTGTCATTGAGGTTGAGCCTAAGAACGTTCGCGCTTACCTCGGCGGAGCTGATGCATATCTGCATTTGGACAAGCAGGCTGATGCCGTTAATTTGCTTACCGGGGGGGTTGAAGCTACAGACAGCCAGAATCTTAAAAATGCTTTAACCGGAGTGGAGAAATCATTAATTGAAGGTTACATTGCCATTGCGGAAGCATATGAAGCAGAGGGATGGGCAGATAAGGCATTGGAAATATTACAGCGTGTATATGAAGAAACGGGCGACGAGGTTATAGGGAGAAAATTAGGCATTGTAGAAGCAAGCAAGATTGAGTTCCGCGATGATTACATTATCCAATGGAAGGATGTGGAGTTTGAACGTTTAATCCGCCAATACCTTGGCAAGGAAAGCGGAGATATTCACTACGATGACGTAAAGCTCATCGAAGATATTGAAATATGGGGAAATGTAATCGGAGGGCAAGGTGATGCAGATACTGATTCTTCTTGGTCTTCAGTTATAACATGGTATGCGGTGGATTCTTTTGGATTGCAAAATGGAGGCGAAAGTGCAAAGAATGGCGCAATCCGAACATTGGAAGATATAGAGCACTTTACAAGCCTGAAACGGCTTACAGTATGCCACCAAACTAACTTAGACATTGCTGCCCTTGGGGAAACAGAGAGCAGCGAATGTTTGCAGAGACTTGAAGAGCTTACACTTGTAAGTAATAATATCAACGATATATCAGTAGTTTCAAATCTTATTGCACTAAAAACATTAAATCTCAGCTATAACAGCATTAAAGACATTTCTCCTATTTCGCTGCTGATTGAGCTGACCAGCATTGATATTGACGGCAGCGGCGAATTATCGTCAATTGATGAGCTTCGCGGATTAAGAAAGCTGACAAACGCAAGTATTTCAAATTTTACTTCCGCTGATTTGAGAATCTTTCTTGCAATGCCGGAATTAAGCTCTCTTCATCTAATGAATCTTGGGTCGGCTGATTATAGCATTTTACCACAGCTTTCAAAGTTGGATTATCTGGAAATATCCTGCGATGATTCAAACTTTCAATTTATTAAGCAGGCAAAGACGCTGACAAGACTGCGTCTGCACGGACATGGCCATTGGGACAGTGAATCGGGGGATGAAATCGGCGGATTAACCAATATATCGGGAATAGAAGCACTTTCAAACTTAAAAAAATTAGACCTGTTAGCTGTTAATTGCTACGACATTTCGCCTTTATCTTTGCTTAGTGTTGAAAAACTGGAAATTAAGCTTCCGAAGGATTGCGACCTGACGCCGCTAAAGAGTATGTCAAATCTTAAAACGGTGATAGTGGGTGACAACAGTTACGACCCCGAATTATCAGAAGAGGAAAGTATGCTAAAAAAAGTAAAAGCCCTGCTTCCTGATGTTGAAGTAAAAACAGACAAGTATTGATAATGATACTGCGCGGGCAATGCTTCCTGTGTAAGTGCGCAAATCAAAGGTAATTCGTTGTATTAAATAAAATGGATTTGATAAAAGGAAGGACCTATAGAACAAATACTCTATTGACATTTCAATTAAGGAATAAGAAAATAGTAGTAGGAAGAAGATCGGAAGAGCACACG
>DCDU01000117.1:3213-3390 GCA_002316585.1 Firmicutes bacterium UBA1047
TAAACATGAAAAAGGAAGAGGGATACACCTTTCAAGGCTATATTTGCAATTTAAGAAATACCGGCTTATGAAAGATGCTTTCGCATCAAAAGAGTGCCTTTGGAAAGGAATGTTCCGCACAGATAATAATATGTTTTTCAAGCCTTATTACAGATACGGAAGATCTGATTATAAAAG
>DCDU01000220.1 GCA_002316585.1 Firmicutes bacterium UBA1047
ATGAGAAGTTATCCCATGGCTTTTTCGTTAATTATAAGGGCTTGCTTTTTACACTGTATTGTTATTTAAGCATGTTATACAGTATCTGGGCAGCCTGGGCTCTTGTTGTGAGTCCCAGCGGATGCAGCCTGTTGTCATAGCCTGATATTATTTTACTTTCGACAAATGTCTTCATGGCTTCTTTTGCATAATCCGCGATTTCTTCTTTATCCATAAATTCATCAAAGACGGCTGCTTCGGCACTCTCCGGCAGTCTGCCTAACTTATCAGATATTCTGTACAGTATGACAGTCATGTCCTGTCTTGTGATTAAGCTTTCGGGAGCAAACATATTTCCGCCGGTTCCTGAAACAAGACCCATCTTTTTAGCCGTCCCAAGATACTTGGTGTAATAATTATTTCCGGCATCGGCAAAATTGTCGCTAATTTCTTCTTCTAAAGTTATGCCGAAGGCATTCATTACCATGATGAGAAAGTCGGCGCGTTTGATATTGGATTCGGGTTCAAACATTCCGTTGCCCATGCCGTGAATGATACCTTGCTCTGCCAAATAGGTCACAGCTTCATAGTACCAGAATCCACTGTTAACATCTTTGAATATGTCTTGCGGCACGATTTCAGGTTCAGGCTCTGTCTTTGTTTCGGAACCGTCCGATCTTCTCTGTATGCTTAATGTCAGGCTGTTTGAATCCATATAGTAACCCTCTTCGTCAAACAATCTTGCCATGATTGTATGGCTACCGAGTCCGCTTACACTGCATTTATTGCCATCTGTATTCCATGACATGACTTCAGACCATTCCCCGTTATCTTGCAATTGCCACTTAACAGGCATAAAGTCAGTTAAGTTTTCGGCAGTTACATTAACCTGAGCACTATTGTAGCTTTTTGCGGGAGCGGTTATGATTACACCGCCGCCGGTTTTCTTTGTGCCGGTTATGCTTAATCTGTACGAATCAGTCACTGTTCCCAGCTGAGTGTTTGCAGCCGTTATAATAACCGTTACCGGCATATCCGGCGAAAGTGCGAGCCGGTATGTTGCGGCTCCTGCTCCGGATGCCAGCACTCTATTGTCGGCCGCATTTTTGATTTCAACTGTGTGAGCCATATTTTTAGCTGCCGCCACAATCAACGTTTCATCTAAATTCACCGCCGTAAGTTCATAATCGGTAATGAGGCTGTTGAAGCTCATTGTTATTCCGCTCAGGCTGATTTTTGCAATTTCAGGCTCCATGCTTTCCGGATCTGCGGTGAAGTATGCTGCAGTCACACGGGCTCCTTGTTTTGTAAAGACTATATCTCTTGCCGCACTTTCCTCTCCGCCCAGGGCTAAAAGCTCATCACGCGTCAATGCTAAGAACTTAGTTTCAATTATACTGCCTGTGTCATCCAGCAAATAAGCCACAACATTTCCGTTAAAGGATGGAGTCATAGACAGGTTCTTCACTGTTATATGTGCCGTGGTGCTACCGTCGGCATTTTCCTGCTCGATGCTCACTAAGAACTTATTGCCGTTGTTTGCCTCCGACGGATTAGGTATGAGTATGGATTTAACATTGTTTGCCGGATTGTATTCAACCAACTCATTATACTTGCCGTCAATCTTTTCTTCCACCCAAATCCTTGCGTACAACCTGGCTCCTCCATTGGGGATTCCGGCTGCCGGAACATTGTAGGTAAATCTCTTAGTAAGCGCTCCTTCATCTAAAAGCTCTAAATCGGTTCCTGTTATTTCCTCAACTCCCACTGTTGATTCGTCTATAAATTCCGAAGATGTGTACATGCCGGCATAAACCTTTCGGTTGCCGCTGCCTGCAAGTGCTATGTTGCTTAAATTGTTCAGTATGAGCTGCATAACCCTTTTGCCCTGCTCGTCGCTGACCAGCTCAACCTTTGCAATACCTGTATCCGGAACATCCAAATTAAGATATCCTGTCTTCTCCTTTTCATCACTGTCTGAAAAGCTTGCTGTGAGGGTATAATTTAAGTCATGAATACCTTCCGCTTCATCCGGCACATTATAGTCAATATTTAAAACAACCGTCTGATTCGGCAGAAGCATTAATTTTTCAAATATTTCTGTCACTTTGTCAGGCTGCAGATTAATACTGATTGTGTCAATGGGCTCTATTCCCATATTTGTTACGGTAAATCTCAATGGAAGTCTGAAGCCATTTTTGATTTCCGGATAATTGATGTATATGTCATCAACCTTTATGTTATTTTCATATACCGCCGAAGCATATTTCATGGAGCTTATGGAATCTACCGTATATATCCCTCCATGATCTTCAAGCTCACCTATATAGGAGCTGCAAAGAAGCACAGCGTTAACAGAATTTGTTCCTCCGGAATACGCATCCAAATGGTCTATCAATGTGTAATCGTCCATGGTTGCCACATTAAGGGCTGCCGTAAGATAAATTTTGCCTCCTTCATCTGTCATGAACTTAACTGCCTTGATACAGTCGTTTTCTGCGTTTTTATTTAATTCGTCATTATATTCTAAGGTAGGCTCAACCCATATGATTGACAAATCATTTAAACTTAAATTTTCTCCCTTAACAAATCTGAAGTTATCGCTAATTTTTACGGCAGAGTTTTCATTTACGCTGCTTATGGAATCTATAAAACTATTATCAATTTTGCCTGCAGAGTCAATTGCAGCTAACTTGATGTCTGAAATACCTTTTCTTGTTGCATTGTGCCATCCTACGACAAACCTTTCGCCTTCGTCTATTCCGAAATCAACCACAGCTATCTGTGGATTCCGGTCTGCGGAATCATTGTTGGTAAGGCGGATATCGGTTACTACATCATTGTCGCCATCTATTAACGCACATACGGTTTCATAGCCATAGGCAGGATTTTCATGTTCCGTTTTGCTGTCCAAGGTGTAGGCAACAGCTGCTGTTCCGTCCTCCATCATTGCTGCCGAAAGTCCCTTCACATTGCCTGCCGCTCCGTTATAAAGGGTGTAGTCCTCACTCCAATGACCGCCTTCATAAACCCTGTACATTATGGCATCATTTACGTCATCATACGATAAATCGCCGTCAGTCATGCTACTTCCCGCCAAGCTTCTCCATGCCACAACCGCTCTTCCTCCGTTTGCCGCAACTACCGGAGACATATCCGATACTAAATTATCGGTTAATGCTGCGGTATGCCAGCTGCTTCCATCATATATGCCTGCCATGATTTCCGAGGAGTTTATCATTGCAGTTATATCTTCGCTTGTAGCTATGCCGTCATCCGCAATTTCAACGCCCTGCTGTTCCCATGCCACTGCTGCAAAGCTAACAGTGCCGTCGATTTTAATATTGTTGTCGGCATATGCCGCTACCGATGATGGCTGAGGCAAAGCACCCATGTCTGTATAGCCCCCTCCTGCCTTGATTGCCCAGCTTGCTCTTGTTTCATTTAAGTTTGTTGAACCGCTGTCCGACATGTAAGCCATGATGCTTCCGTCTCTTGTTGTAACCGGATTTGCATATGGATACGAATTTGTCAGAATATCAGTTACACCCGACGTGCTCATCATTCTTTTTGCCGATGGACTATTCCATTCCCTGTCATACAGTGACAGATAATCCCTGTCTTCAAGGTTTATGTTCTCCTTTACCGTTTTAAGCCTCATGCTTGAAGCATACATCTGATTTATAAAGTTTGAACCGAACAGCGATGACTTCTGGCTTTTCTTCCACTGCTCAATAAGCTCCGGATTCCCTTCCTCCCATAAATCCACGGTGTATTCATATGATGCTAAAACAGCTTCATATGAAACGAACAGGAATTTTGCAACAAATTTAATTCCTACCTGCCCGCTCAGTCCCAGCTCTATTCCATACAGCTGCCCATATCCCTGTGGCGGCGGGTCTAAATATGACCTGGTTAAAAACTCTAACTCGTAATCAAGGTTTATTTTGCCGAATACTCCTATTTTCAAAGCAATTATTGAATAATCAAAGCCAAAGCCTCCAAATGCACTCAAATAAAGCTTGATTCGGAGGGCTGTGAAAAAGTCGTTCACATCTGCGGCATTAATGTTTGAAGGTACGTTTCCGTAAGGCTTAACCGCACGGAATTCCAACTTAGTTGCAGCTCCTAATCCGAATTCTGCGGTCAACGGCACAGGTCCTACCATTTGGTTGACAGTCCATGTATAGCCGATCAATGCATCTACGTCAAAGCCTCCGCCTATGACAATCATAATCCATTTTTGTTCCTGTTCGTCGTATCTTACCTCAACCTCAAAATACCCTGTGAAGGTCAAGCCGTAGTCAACATCTCCGGATACTGTCTTCTCCATGTTTTCCTGAAGTTCCTTTTCGATGTCATCAGCGCTCTTTTGCATTAAATCCATCATTTCGGCGGGGTCGGGCGTATAATCAAATGAATTTTCAACACCTCCCACATCCACGGTAACACTGCTTGCATCAGTATCCCCCAAGCCTTGCTGCATGGTTATGAGGCCTCTGTAAATCATGGGGTCTTCAGTGGCAATTATTTTCAGGTTCATAAGCTGCCCGCCTAAAGTTGTTCCGGACATTAAGCCAAGGGCGATACCGATCATGCCGTCACCGTTATTAACCATAGAGCCGTCAAATTCAAGGTCTCCTGAATCATTTAAATCCTCGGCCGCCTTCTTTACTCCCCTGTCATCGTCTTGTGCCGATGGTGCTCCCACCATGTTTGTAAATGAAAACGGGCAGTTAACATTTTTTATCAGGCTTCCGTCGGTATTGTATATGTTGACACCGCCATTTTTCTTTTCGCCTATGTCAAGATTTAACGAGTCCTCGCTCATTGTTGTTATGTTTTTTGTGTATGCAAATTCAGCAAATGGATAGAGAATTGTTTTCACTTTTTGTCCCGGAATCTTGTTTCCGTATTCATCCTCTATCTTTACGTCATAGCCATCCTTCTTTTCATATCCCCACCAAGTGACCGTGGTTTCCAAATCAGCTTTGTTGTATATGTTGCTCGGACCTACCGAGCCCGTGTAATTCGTCACATCAAGAGTACGCCCGCCGGGAAGGTTGTAATTAATTTTATGTGAATGCACAAAGGGTTTGTTCATGTCCGCAGCATTGACAGGCACTAAGTTTACTATGCTCTCGCCGAATTTCACAACATCTTCAACGCTGATATTGCCGTTTGCCTCTATGAGCTGAGGATAATAGCTATCTTGGAATATCACTTCATATATGAACATTAGCTTATCAAAACCCGACAGCTTCTCGGTATTATCTTCCGTCCAGAACTTAGTTGAGTCGAAATTCAGGGTGAATCTGCCGTCACTGCCTACTACAAGTAGCTCCCCGTCGCTTTCAATTGTTTCATTGCATATTTTTCCGTTTTTGTACACGGCTCCCCTGTATGTTACCTGTCCGCTGAAAGGCTTGCCTTCGGAGCTTTTGAAAAACAATTCAACCTTAGCAGCAGGTCTTAGTTCAAATATATTTACAGGGTACAGCTCGTATATTCCGGGGTCCTTTTCTGCGGTGACAAGCCTTTCATTGTACAAAGTACCTAAATAAAGGTCGGAATCACTTCCGGATTTAAGTGAAATGCTGCCTGCAATACCTGACTCCTCGTAAACAGCTATTTCGCCGTCGTTGTTTGTTTTAAGCCTGCGCAACTGACCGCTTCCGTTTGTATATTCAAGCTCTGTTTCCTGTTTGGGATAAAAATTGAATATATACAGCTTATTTTTGAGCGTCGCGACATTTACATTCAAAGTGTCGGTCATTCCCGTAGCTGCATGAGTGGCGGTTATCACGGTACTGCCGTCCGTATTTCCCGCAAGCATAAATTGCGTAGATGGTCTGTAGCTTATATAGTCGAATTTTTCTATATTCTCGTAGAGGCTTCCCTGCTTATAGTTAACGGAAGCAATTTTTGAATTGTCTGATTTCCATTTAACCTGGTCGGTAATGCTTCCCCAAGGATATTGACCGTAGTTTATGCCTATAAATCTTTTCAGATATATATCTCTTTTTAAATCAAGTATGCCCTGGCTTCCTGAATTTTGGTACAGCCGGCTGATGTAGCTGTTGTTGTCCATAGTTGCTTCATCAACATCCTGATTGTCAACCAATATTTTCATGGAATCCTTATCATACACATGAAGCACGAAGGAATCTGTTGACCAGGAGCTGTCCGATGCGTTCTTAGCCTTTGCGGTCACTGTGTAAATATCCTTGAGTATTCCATCCGGAACTTCTCCTATGCTTAGGGTATAGCTTCCGTTTGCGGTACTTGAGTTATCCGAGTAAATTACAGCTCCGTTTTTGTCAACCTTGAATTCAAAGCTTCCTCCGGTAAATTCGCTCAGGCTCCAACCAATGTTAATTTTACTTGTTTCATCTGTTATATAGTAGCTGTCAAGAACGGATAATTTCACTTTTGCAGGCTGCGGATATACAATTATGAAGCCTGTTGCACTAAGTGACAAAGCTGTATTGTCCGGATTTGCAGAGCTTACCTTTACCGTGTACGCCGGGTCTGTTTTGTTTGACACAATAGATAAAATATTTGCCGGCACCGTATATTTGTTGACATCCGTTACGGAAGCCGTGTGTATCAGCTTGCTATCATCAATGGACTCCTTGTCAGGATAATTTCCTTCATATATTTCTATGGTGAACACCGCAGGAACGCCTTCTGTCCTGTTGATTAAATTTTGACTCCATACAATATTTGCGGTTTCATTTTTCTTTGCTGTAAAGGCATTGTTGCCTAACGGAAATACAATGGCAGGAGGCCCTCCATCCGCAATTGTAAACTCGGGTGTTGACGCTTGCACCGCACCAAATCCTCCGTTGTCGGCAACTGCCGTGAATACAACGCTCCCTTGACTCACCGGCGCAATTGTTCCTGTTGCTTCATCAATTATGGCAATGCTCTCATTGCTGCTTTTCCAGCTTATAATCCCGAATGTGGCATCCGCAGGATTTACGCTCGCTTTCAATTGGGTTGATATTTCTGAAGTGAGGTAAATTTTATTATTTTCCGGATAGCTTGCGGTATCCAATACCACCTCACTTACCAACACAACCGGAGCGACGGATGTCTTTGCCGTCTTGCCGTAAACAACAGTTCCGCCTTCAAAATAAGCCGATGCTCCTGAGGGCGAATAATATGTTCCGTCCATATACAGCTCAATATTCAGGTCTTGCTGTGATACTGCCGCATATCGCGAAGCAGGAATTTCGGCTGTAAAGTACGAGCCCTCCAAAGCACCTTCTCCGCCCATAATCAGCGGATAAGTGTACCCGTTTGCCTTAATATACACCCTTTTCAATTGCTTTTTAGTTACGTCAAATTCATCCTGCTGTTCAAGCCACTGTGAAATATCCGTATCAACATCAAGCTTAACGATGATGTCCTGGTTGGGCGCATAAATACCTCCGGCAGGCTCGTTACCTAATTTAATGCTCTTAAATGCCTGAACTTTGTCAATTATCATTTCAACCCCGGATATGGTTGTTAAATGTCCGTCGGCAGGCCATACCGAAGTTTTATTGTTCTTGAGGTCAGTAATATTTCTTATTGATTTTATCACTAAGCTGCTGTCGGGTTCTTTGGGTACCTCATATAAAAATGTAGCATATTTGGATATTGTGGATGATTCTTCGGGCTCTAAAACAGTGTCTTCTCCCTGTATTGTCATCTCAATATCTTTTAACTTCACCGGTTCTGAAAATTCAACCGTTACAGGTACAATCTGTCCCGAATAATATTTTATTGCAGATGATGTAACAGCAGAAGAAGCTTTAATGCTTTTCACTGTGGGAGCCGATTTGTCTATAATTTCATAGTATTCACCTACATCGGCAAGCATTGACAAATAATTGCCGGATTTGAATGCTTCGCTTGAATAAGTTGCTTCCATAAAGGATACATATTCCGGCAAAGCGCCGTATGTTCTGAAGTACAGCTGTGTTCCGTAAGGGTCTACAGGATTTTCGGGCATCATTTCCATTGCAATCTTATGCGTGTGGTAAGCAAAATAATCTACACCGACACTGATAACCTTTCCGTATTCCGCATTTGCAATAGGTACCCCATACATATCCTGGAGCAGGGGATATGCCTCCATCGTATTTTGCTGTTTGAATGGATCATGAAGTAATATATAAGGATAATATTCAAACTTTGCTTTTTCAAAACTGCCATGTATATCTTCAGCCGATGTAATAAAATCGTTGTATAACCTTACTAAATTTTCATCTGCCTGAAGATTCGAATAAATATCCGGATTCATATAAGAAGCAAATGTATAATATGATGGGTCGCGCTGTGCGCCATCGTCTCTGATGAATATCTTCTTATCTTCAAACGTATAGCTCATTTGGTGAATCCACGCATAAGTCTTGTTCAAAGTCACAGGAATATTGACAGCCCTCGAATCTCCCTCAAACAATATATTATTCGGTTCGTATACCTGTATATAAAATACCTTTTTACCATCCCACCGCATATCGGATGTATTGTTTGAGCTGAAGGCTTTAACAGTAATTGTTTTGAAAACATTTGACATTCCCTGAGGAATGGTAACGGTTTCATTCTCCTTACGGTAATGGATGCCATCTTTGGCTGAACCGTCCAATGTTCTTATTTTAAAGGAAATATCGTAAGGGAGCACTGTTTCCGTACCATTCTTGTCAATAACCGTAAATTGCAAAATTACACCATCGTCTTCGGACAAATTCGTGAAATTTGTCTTTGTCTTTATAATTACCTTTATTCTCAGATCATGGTTTATAGGAACCTCAGTACTGTCCGAAAGCATGGTGATGCCTTCGCTCTCCATCTGGTTAAAAAGGCTTGTCAGGGAATCCCTGTGTTCCTCCGTCAATGGTGCGGCTCCGGAAAAATACTCTCTCTTAAGCCTTGAAAGTTCCTCTTCTATTTCAATCATTGTTTTTAAATCTGCCAATGTCAGTTCTGTCCCGTCAACACTCACAACACGGCTTAAATCCGCATCCTGTTCACAGAGCATCCTCTTCACCTGCTCCAAGGTCATAGGAGTACCGTCAACCATGATACTTTCACTGACATTGAGATTGCCATCTTCATCTAATAATCCCATGCCGGATAGCTCTCTGATGATATCATCTTCCGTCAGGTCTTCACCATACAGGTTCCTAAGTTTTTCAAGAATTGTCCGGTTTTCTTTCAAGCTGCCCAAAGTGTCTCCCGTATATGCAAATACGGGTACTGCCGGCTGAATAACGAGCATGATTGCAAGCAGCAGGCATAATATTTTTTTCATATTCTCCTCCTTATAATTATTTAATTTATTGTTTTTTAATTTCTTCTATGTTGAGACTGACCGGAAAGGTACCGCTGTTCCATTCTAAACGTGTGGGATAAACTTCAATCCGCCTCCATACAATTAGCTGCCCTAACGGGCTGAATCGGAATTTGCACAGCAGATCAAGCATTGAAAATTCCAACTTTTCGCCATCTTCAAATGTTATGCTCAGGCTGTAATCATCATTTGGTACTGCTTCTAAAAAATAAATGTTATCCTCACCTCCAATAACAGCCCCTGCGGTTAATTTGCCGTCATTTCCTGTTAAGCGGCTATAAAGCATGCATGGGCATACAGGAGTGCATATAAAAATTCCCCTGCATATATTGTAGGGGAATCTTTATTTACATAAAATAGAACAAAAAGTTGTATTTTTATATTATATGAAGTTCTGCTGCCTTTTTGAGTGCATCACCCTTCTTGTTGACACCAAGCTTTTCGTAAATATTTTGAGTGTGTGTTCTGACAGTGGCGGCTGAAATAAATAAAGCTTCGGCTATTTCGGTGCGGCTCATGCCTTTGGACAAAAGTTTTAATATTTCTTTTTCCCGTGAGGTTAACATGCTTCCGGAGAAATTGGGGCTTGATATGATTGAAGAATACATGCTGCATAAATCTATTATTTTTTTAATGTATACCTTGTCGATGTCTTCTTCTAAACAGGACAGTATTGTAAGCAAATTTTTGCCGTTTTCAGCGAAAGGCATCACTATAGCATCCTTTTGTCCTATTTCAAGAGCTTTTAAAAGCCATGATTTTGCTTTTTCCATGCTGCCGCTTTTATATGCCGCAATGGACAAATGAATATAATTATGAATGTATCCTAACTGGTTATCAAATATTCCGAAATAGGGGATGAAGGATTCGCACAATGCTTCAGCCTTTGCCCAATTACCGGAAAGCATAAGCGCTTTGCCATATACTACATAGGAAAATACGGTTCCCTGGATCAGCAAAGAATTAATTGTCATATTTCCTTCCTTTATCCATTTGGGAATTTTTTCATATTCACCCGTACATGAATATATGTACCCTAAGCACAGGTCATAGGTATTCATAAGAATTGATTCTATATTGGACGAAACCTCCCGGTTTAAACCGTTTAGCATAGCCAATGCTTCTAAATACCTGTTTTGGCAGATATACAGCCTTGCAAGAGTTAATGAAGCGCATATAATCATAGAAGTCTGATTTTTTGTTTTTGCTTTGTATACGGTTCTGAGGGCGTTTAACTCCACTTGATTGAAATCTCCGGTTTCCAGCGCATATTCGGCAATAAACAAAGTTCCCGAACCAAGACCTGCTCCTCCCGATACAAGTGAATACAACTCAACATTCATATGAGCTGTTTTCTTAAAGGAACCTGCTTCTTTGTAATAAATGTATGTAAGATGAGGGCTTCCAAAGGAAAATGGACCCTGGCAGCTTGCAATAAGTGGTACACCGCCCTTAAGGAGGTCTATAACCGCATTCGTGTGCTGAAGCATAACTTCCAAGTTATTAAATGCTAAGAAAATCTTTATCCAATGAACTGCCGCTTCTATTTCGGTTCTGCTCTCTTTCGTATAGCTTCTGCATGGAATTTCCTCTTCAAATTTCATCAGAAGCTGTCTTCCGTGCATTTTGTTTCCGGAAACAATTGTTGTGTGAATGTATTTCAGGTATGCCATGGGATGATTCCTCACAATATCATCCGGAATCAGGTCAAAGTAGTAAAACAGCATGGGTCTGTCTGATGATTTTATATAAAATTCAGGCTTTTCCAGTTCTTTAAGCATTGATTCGAAATCTTCACCCTTGTATAGATAATAACATGATTGATTAAAATTTTGTTTTTCACTGAACCAATGTCCGGCACGCCTGTAAATATTCTTTTTATCAATTCCCGTATTTTCTGCTTCATTCAACAAAAAGCTTCTGAATACATTGTGAATTGAATATGTTTCAGTTTTTAAATCAAGGTGTACGAATGCATTTTCCGTACTTAAATCAGCTAAAATTTTCTCTAAGTTCTTAATTCCCGTGGAATATTCGGCAAGTTCGGCAGTGAAATTTTCCAACAGTGACAATGCGCACAGGGTTTTCTTGGTTTCTGGGTCATAATGGTCATACAGGGCACATTTTATTAAATCCTGAACGGCGGATATTTTATTTAGAGGAACTCCGCTTTTCAGACCTCTGTAAATCATGTAAACAGCCGCAGCCCAACCGTCCGCCACATCTTGAATCTGTTGGATTTTTTCCTTGCCCAGCGGGAAAGACATGTATGCAAAATATTGAGACACTTCGCTGTCAGTAAAGCGCAGCGTATTCATGTCTACCTGATACAGAAGTTTTTTGGCAATAAGTTCAGTCATAGATGTTTTCAGCCGGTAGCGGCTTATGACAACTATATGAAGCCCGGGTATCCGGCACAATGAAGCGGAAATCAGAAAATCATTCAACAAATCGTTTTCCGCATAGTGATAATCATCAAGTACAAGAACACAGCTGCAGCCAATGAATTTATAGCTTATGGCATCAAATAACCTTGCTTTTTGCATATTGTCCGAAGGAAACCCTAAGCCGCACATAATCGCGCCTAATTCTTTATCTATTTCGGAAATTTTCCCGGTCACGACCGTCCAAAAGTATCCGGTATTTTTGCATGCTGCGTTTAACGAAATCCATATGTTGCCTGCATCACATGCGGATAAGAATTCTCTGACTGATGTGGTTTTTCCGTAACCCATGGGAGCAGTTATGATTGTCAGGGGATAATTTATAATATTTTGCAGTTGTTTATTAACTTTATCTCTTTTTAATATACGACTTTTACACATACTATCCCTCCATGGTAAAATAATATCACAACTTCATAAATATTCAATATTTTTTTGTCTTTACCATGATGGTTTTAATGGTTTTAATTCTTCAATTATCACTCTGTGGTCATGTACTTAGTTTTTTTATATTATTTGCTTTAATATATTTGAAAAAATTATTTGATTTTTTATGATTAATATGTCTGATTATCGGAACTGACAGCAGCAAGCATTTTATTTTGTTTTTCTTCAT
>DCDU01000167.1:0-3314 GCA_002316585.1 Firmicutes bacterium UBA1047
AATTTAGTTTTACATTTGACCATTAAAAATTGCCCCTCGATTGTAAAAGTAAATTAGACCCCTTTTTCAATTGCAGTCTAATTTAGTCTACAAGCCCAGAGGTCTCAAGGGTATATTCTCAAAGAATGCCCTTGCTCAATATTAGTATATATCTAAATACTATTTCTACCAAAAATTTCATTGAACCAAGATTAATATTAATCTATAATAGTAAGCAAGAGCAAAATTTATGTAAATGAATAGTTAACTAAGATTGTTATCGTAAATTTTATTGATATAATTATGTTGCTATATTATAATAATTGTTATGGATTAAACATCAAAAATATAAGGAGATTTAATGGACTACATATGGTATTTTATCTTATTAGCAATAATTGTAGTTTTTTCACTAATAATATCAAATATACGAGCAACCAAAAGGCTAAAAGCATTACTTATAAACTCTTTCGGGAAAATACCGAAGCAGAAGAAGTGCGAATTTGAAAGTATTGCAGCTTATCATCGCTACAAATTAGCTAACCTCAACGAATCTAATATTATAGACAGTATTACATGGGATGATTTAGATATGAACTTGATATATAAACGAATAAATTGCTGCTTAACTTCAGTAGGTGAAGAATATCTTTATGACGCACTTCATAATGTACAAAAGGAAGAAAGTATCCTAATAAAAAGAGAAAAGCTCATTACATATCTAAAAGAAAATCCTGACCATAGGCTTAAACTTCAAATGAACCTTGCTAAAACAGGAAAATATAACTATAACGACATATCTTCCTTTATTTTTAATGCCGAAGCAAAATCCTTGAAATACAATTATCTATATAATATATTAGCGCTTATTCCTCTCCTTTGCATTTCTATATCTTTTATCAACACACAAGCGAGCATTTTATCATTCATAATTTCCGCCATATTAAACGGTTTCGTATATTACAGAACAAAAGCAAAAATAGAAAGAGAGCTATCTGCCATACAATATTTTTCATCTGTTTTGCAATGTGTAAATAAAGTACTTAAAACCCAAGGTTATGAATCTGTTCCGTTTTTCAGTGAGTTGAAAAAAAGCTTCATTATATTTAAACATTTGAGAACAAAGCTTTCAGATATTATGCGTAAAGATTTTTCTGATATGGCGGTTCTTGCAGAATATTTAAAAATTATATTTCTTTTAGACATACGAAATTATAATAAAACAATTAAAATGATTTTAAAATATTCCGATGACTTTCACATATTGTATAAATCACTTGGCGAAATTGACATGGCTATTTGTGTATTGTCATTTAGGGAAAGCCTGCCCTATTATTGTACACCGGTTTTTCATAATGAAAATTCCATAGGTTTTGAAAACTTTTATCATCCCCTGCTTTCAGATCCTGTTCCCAACAGCGGAAAAATAAGCAATGACAGCATAATCACAGGCTCCAATGCTTCAGGAAAGTCCACATTTATCAAAGCATTAGCTGTTAATGGAATTTTAGGGCAAACAATTCACACTAATACTGCAAAAGAATTTAATCTAAGGTTTTCTTTAATAGTAACTTCCATGGCTGTGCGCGACAATATTGCAGAGGGAGACAGCTATTTTATTATCGAAATAAAATCATTAAAAAGAATACTCGATAAGGTGAAGGAAACAACCTGTACATGTTTTGTAGACGAAATTTTGAAGGGAACAAATACAATTGAACGAATTGCAGCTTCAGCTTCCATATTGAAATATCTGCACAATATAGACTGTCTTTGCATTACAGCATCTCACGACATTGAACTTACACATATATTAAGTAACGAATATGACAACTATCATTTTCGCGAGTATATTACAGATGATGGTATACATTTTGATTATAAATTAAAAGAAGGTCCGTCAAAGACCAAAAATGCAATTAAGCTACTTCATTACATGAATTTTGACAGCAAAATAGTGGAAGCGGCTGAAAATATGGTAAATAAATTTATCAATTTTAAAACATGGTAAGGGGGGGTTTGCGTGAAGATGTACGCCCTAAAATAAGGTGATGTTGCTTTCTTGGCAATCTAAGGGGCGTAATGACCAATTACTGATTTTTATTATCCAACTTACTAATGATTAAACATACTAACATGATTATTCCGCCGTAACCTACAGCAGGATACAAATACCTTACTATGTTAGAAAATCCAAATTGACTTGCCAATAAAGCAGCGATTGTGATTAATACAATAAAGATTCTGCCTTTAACTGGATAACTTTGAATATCTGTAATTCGTGAAGTAAATCCATATAGTGCTCCTACTGCAGTTGTATAAATTTCGGCTATAAGGACAACTGCATAAGCAATCTGCGCTGTATAAGATATTCTTCCTGCAATAATAAGCATGGGAACTTCAAAATGAGCTATTTCAGTTATATTCCATGATAAGGCCAAATATATCATAATTGCACTTAAACCTAAACCTAAACCCCCCAATACAGCTCCATTTCGTATGGAGCTATTGTCTTTAGCCTCAGAGCCTAAGGGTCCCAATACAGCGACAGAAATTATTATATTATATGAAGCATATAAAATTGCAGCCATAAACCAGTTGCTTATAAGCAGGTTTTCACCTGCATTTAGAACGGCATCGTTTACATCAAGTGGCGAATTGAAAAAGGAGATTATGCTAGTGCTAATGACCACAGTGAGAAGAAATGGGACTACTATGCTTATGGAATTAATTACACCGGTTATTCCGGTCATTACAGTTGAAGCAGTAATAACAGCCATTAATATATTGCCAACTGAGCTTGGCAAATTAAGCTGTTGGTTGAACAGTGCTCCGGTACCTGCAACCATAGCTGTAAAAGAGCCAAAAAGGAAAAAGGTGATAATAAAGTCTATTAACGTTCCAAGTATTCTTCCACTTGAATACCTTATTATTTCCTCATGAGAACGGGAATGAAACCTCTTTCCTAAATCCATTATTATATATCCAAATACAACAAACATGATTGTCGCAATTACAATACCAACTAATCCCATAACACCGAATCTGTTAAAAAACTGAAGTATCTCTTGGCCTGTAGCGAAGCCTGCCCCCACAACAGTTCCAATATAAGCAGCCGCCACCTTCAGTGTTGAAACACCTGTATTTTTCATAAGCCACGTCCTTTATAATATATAACATTTTATATAAAATAAAGGAATTTATGACTTTTATTCTACTATAACAGCAGTTCCTGAACAGAAGAAGACGGCTGAAGAATATGAAAATAAATATGTTAAATTTTTTACAAATAGACTATTGACTACAAAGCAGTTTTGCACCTTATACTATATAAG
>DCDU01000167.1:3484-6970 GCA_002316585.1 Firmicutes bacterium UBA1047
GCACCTTATACTATATAAGTAACAAACTATTATAATTTATAGGAGGAAAAGAAATGAGTATTAAAAAATTGCTGAGTTTTGTTCTGGCAATCTGTATGATATTTGGTTTATTATCAGGATGCACTCAAAACACTGAGCCTGTATCAGATAAGGACAATACGGAACATGAAGTCACTAATGATGTTGAGGAAGCACAAATGAAAATGAAACCGGGAACATATACAGCATCCGGAATGGGTTTCAGACTTTTCGAAGAAGTTGAAGTGAGTGTAACAGTTGATGAAACCTCCATTCTTGATATTGAAGTAAGTATGGATAACGGTGAAACAAAACCTATTTTGCAAAGTGTTATTGATAAGATGGTTCCGCGTATTATTGAGCAACAATCTATTTATGTTGATGCTATTACCGGTGCAACTGCTTCTAGTGCTGCAGTGAGAGTTGCTGTAACAGAAGCTTTAAACTCTGCATTAGAAGCAGGAAACTCTCCGGCTAATGCAATTGATACCTTTAAGAAACTTCCAAGCAAGGTAACAAATAAAGAAACAATTAACACTAAAGTTCTTGTAGTTGGTATGGGTGGGTCAGGAACTGTTACCGCTATGCGTGCAGCTGAAAAAATGTATGAAGCTGACCCTGGTAGTGTAAGTGTACTTGCCATTGATAAAGCCGGTAAATTTGGAGGAACATCTTCTGTAACAAGCGAAATGTTCGCTGTTAATGCCCCAAGATTCCAAGAAGAGTTTAATGAAGGAAAAGACTATGTAAATAAGGAGCAGCTTCGTCAGGCTTGGTTAGAATATACTGAAGGAGATGCAAAAGCTGAAATGGTAGATTTGCTTTTAGATAACTCAGGAAAGGTTGTTGATTGGCTCATGTATGATCATGGTTTCAAGTTTTCGACTCCTAAACGAGGATTTACTGAAGCAGATATATATGAAGTAAAATATCAATACTTACCTAATGATACAGGTACTAAAGAATACGCCATAACAAATACTTATTTTGAAGGATTGGTTGCAGATTATGTTGATTTAGGTGGAAAGTACATGCTTGAGACTGAAGCTTATGAATTAATCTATGATGAGCAAACAAATGATGTGAAAGGTGTAAAAGCTCGCAAATATGACGGTACAGGATATGAAATTTATGCAGATGCAGTAGTTTTGGCAACAGGTGGATTTGCAGGAAATACTGATATGGAAATGAAATATTTTAGTAACGAATATTATCCTTTAAAAGGTGCATGGAAACATTACGGAATGCATCAAAATGACGGAAAAATGATAGAAAATTCCATTAATATAGGGGCAGGAACATATAATATAGGTATGCCGCCTATGGTTCATGTTGCAGGAACTCCTAATTTTCTAACAAATTTTGCTAAAAATGAAATTCCCGGCGTGATTGGACGTATGACAGGCAGAACTTCTGTATGGACACCAGGTGATATTCCTTTAGATATGGTAGTTGCCTCAAATTCATTAGCAGTAAATGCTGATGGTGAGAGATTTACTTCAGAAACAGGTGTAGGAATGTTAGATCCATGGAAGTCAGGAGCAAACTATTATAGCATTTGGTCAAATGATCAGGTTCAGAAGATAAAAGAAGAAGGGTTCAGTGTTGCACCTGAAGGTCCTGCTACTGCTTATTTAGGTCACCAGGCTCCTATACCTGCCAATACTCCTTTGCCTGAAACCTATGAAGTTCTACAGGCTGCCATAGATAAAGGTTATGTTTTCAAAGCCGATACAATTGCCGAATTAGCAAAACAAATCGACATGAATCCCTCAACCTTAGAAGATACAATTGCAAAATATAACGAATATTGTGAGACCGGTAATGATTTAGACTTTAATAAACCGGAAGAGTTTTTAGTTGAAATAGGTTCCGGCCCTTATTATGCTGTTATTGGTGCACCATATTGTTATAGCACATGCGGAGCTTTAGATATTAATGAGAATTTTAATGTATTAAAGGCTGACGGTGAAACTCCAATTAATGGTTTATATGCTGTAGGAACAGATTCTATGGGTGTGTTGTTTACCGAAAAGAAACCATATGTTACATTTGGAGGAGGAGCACAAGGCTGGGCGTTTACATCAGGATATTTAGCAGGTGAAATAATTTCAGAATATGTTTCAGAAAAATAAAAAAGCTTTTGCGCATACTTTTCCTTAATCCATAAGGTACAATATTATAAGAGTTTACAATAATGCTAAAGAACTCGGAAATGACTTTTCGGGTTTTTTAGTATTCAAAAATGTTGTGAAATATGATATAATTTTATATTATAATAACAAGGAGTTGATTATAATAAAATATCGAATAGGAAATATTTCTAAATTTTTGGGAGTGACGACAGAGTCATTAAGACATTATCAGAAATTTTCTATATTAAATTCAAAAAAAGATGCTAATAGTACTTATAAGCATTTTGATGCCATTTCTGTCGGCAGGTTGTTAGCAATGAGAAAAATGCGTACAGCCGGCTACAGCTTAGCTGACATATCAAAAACTATGAAAGAATTTTCTCTTGAAGAATATTACAATACCTTTTATGAAAATACACAATCAGCTAAGGAGAAATTAGAATACCAAAAGTTCTTAATAGAAAGAATGGAGAGTCACTTGCTATTTGCCGAAAAAATATTTCACGACGATATTACTTTTAATATAGAAAAGAGTCCTGAATATTATTGTTTTGATTATTTGATTGGTAATAAATTAACAGTACATGAACCGTATCTTGAACAATTTGCTCAATGGTCAGAACATATGTTGTTTGTTTTGAATTATTCGCCTTGCACTTTTGATAGTCTGGATAATGGAATTACCGATGTGAAAATCGGTTTAGCTGTTGATGACAAATCTGTTGACTTTTTTGATTTGAATACTTCCGGTCTTGTATACAAACGTCAATCTAAATTAAGTTTAACTTGTCCAATAAGACATAATTTTAATGGAAAATTAATAGGAAAAATACGCTTGCAAGATATTGAAGAGTATGTATCACAAAATAAATTGACACCTAAAGGTGAACCTTTTTATATCGGCGAAATTTCTTATCACCAAAATGGTGAAGAATTCTTTTTTAGCAAACTCTATATACCATTGGAATAATGAAAATAAAGGAAAAAGTATTAGTTTTGGGCATTTTAGTCCAACTTTCACAAGGGCTGTATATTCATTATATCGTTGATTTCATTTTATTCTTTGGTATGATCTTATAAACCACTTCAGTTCAGTCAACTATACAATCAACTATTTTTATTTATATAACTCTTGTCAATATACTATATATAGTATTCCATTAAATCTCAGTTCTATATATAATATAACTAAGAAAAATTTATTAATATAAAATGGTGTTGAAACACCTTTATTTTTCATAAGCCATGTACTTTTCATCTTTCATGGCTAGACTATTTGCCTTATTTCAATCCAAGCTTGTAATAATACCTGTTCAGCTGCTTTGGCATGCAT
>DCDU01000192.1:0-24389 GCA_002316585.1 Firmicutes bacterium UBA1047
CTGACCGGATTTAATGCTGCAATGACTCCGGCTTCCGCTCCTTCGCCCGTTTCGGGATTTTTCGGAGCGTGAACATAATACATAAAGCTTTTTTCTCCGCAGATATCATCAGGATTGTCGTGGGAGCCTTCAACGGCTGCGTTTACGACACGGCCTGCAATCATTGCCGTAATGCCCTTGCCGGATAAATCATCATGATTATGCAGTCTGCATTCAAAGCTTAAAAAGGCTTCCTTTATTCGCGGCGGCTTGACAGCAGATGATTTTTCAATGTTAAGACCGGAGGAAATAACTTCATCGACATCCTCATCATTGCACCTGATTGTCTTTTGGCATTCCTCGTAATATTCCGCCGATAAAAAGTTTATGCAAAACTCTTTGTCTCTTAAGATGTTTTTATATGTATGTGTATTCTGCATAAGCCCTGTCAGTACTGCAAAGAAACCTCCGCTGTCACCCGAGAATGCGCTCCAGCTATGGAAGCATGCATTTGTTTTTCCGTTTTCGTTGATAGATGTAATTAAAAAAAGTACCTGAGGAACATTTGACACATACTCATAATGGGAGAAGCAGTCGTACATACCCGGCCAATATTCCTTAAAATGTTCAGGCCGTTTTTCGCCAATTTCATATTTCATAGAATTCACCATTCCATTATCGTTTTATTAAGCATATCATATGAACACGACAGCTGTATGTCATGTTCGTTTATATTTTTTAGCAATGCTTTCAGCCACTGCTGCAAATTCATTCCGTACATCCTCCGGTGATATAATTTCCGCACTGTCGCCAAATCCCAAAAGCCAGCTGAAAACATAATCCTTGTTTGTATAATTAAAATCAAGCAATAAGCCTTCGTCGGTTTCTTTGTAGCAATTAAGTCCATGTTCTTCTATCAATCGGAAACGTATACTCTTTTCAAACAGAATTTTCATGTTATACAGTTCCGGGAAGGCATCCTCGCCACTTGCTTTTTCGGCGGGAACAGGGCGAGGTAAGAATTTCTTGTCTGTCAGCTGCAAATCCCATAGGCGGTTGAGCTTGAAGCGGCGAAAATCTTCGCGCAATTTACACCATCCGAAAAGATACCATGCATTCCACCGAAACTCGATAAAATACGGCTCAATGCTGCGTCTTATTTCACCCTTGCTGTAATAATAATCAAAGCTTATTACCCTGCTATAGGAAATTGCCTGCTTGATAAGAGCAATTTTCTCCGAAAGGCTGTCCTTATAATGAGAGGACAGGTCAATAATCACATTGTCCGTCAGAGATACCACAGCCTTGTTATCAGGTGCGAGCTTATTCATAAGGCCTTCAAAATGAGAGGTTTTTGAAACAGAATCAAGACCCTTGAGGGCAGCCACAAGGGTGCTCAGCTCATCGGCTGTCAGTACGCTTTTATTGATTTTATACCCGTCCATAATGGAAATGCCGCCGTCTCCGCCCTGCTGCGTTACAATTGGTATTCCCGCAAGGCACAGTGAATCTATGTCACGAAGAATCGTTCTGCGGGACACTTCAAACCGTTGGGCAAGTGCCGGGGCGGTAGTTTTGTCAACTTGCAATAAAATAGTTAATATGCCAATTAAACGGTCAATTTTCATATAGGACACCTCCTGAGATAATTATAGCATAACAAGATTAACGTGACAACGGTATGTCATGTCACGACCGAATGCAAAATACTAACAGTATAGATGTGATTTAGCAAGATTAAAAAAAACCTCCATATTGCAATGGAGGCTTTTTAACAAATAATCAAATTTTATTTGGCAGATTCTAATGCGTTGTTTACAGCATCAAAAATTCCTTGGCTGGTCATTGTTGCTCCTGAAATAGTATCTATTTCAGTGCCGTTTGCCTTTGTTATAATTTCCGGAAGTTTTTCAATTGCAGGATCTGATATTCCTTCTGTTTCTTCATGAGAATCAATCTTAACTTCAGAAATTTTACTGTCTTTTACAGTTACTGTAACATTAATATCAGCATTTCTTCCTTTGCCGACACCGGTATAAACTCCGTCTCTATAAACTGCATCTGAAACCTTTACTTCTGCTAAACTGCCATTAGATATAGCTTCTAACTCTTCTTCCTGAGATTTGAATTCTTCGGCATTAACCGGTGAAGTTGCGTCATTTGCAGCTGATTGTCCGGCAATTCTGCCAAATACAAATGCCTGCAATAATCCATTGCCTGCCATATAGTTTGAGTCACCATTGCTCGAGAAGCCCTCTGTAACTCCGCCGCCCGCAAATAAATGCGGTATTGCGGTTCCGTCAGCTTTAAGCACTTCTGCTGTCTCCGGACTGATTACCAAACCGCCCTGCGTATGTCTGTAATCAGCTGTGACTTTTGCTGCATAATATGGAGCATTGAACTGTGCGGGTAATTTGGTTCTGTTTAAATAATCTTCACCTTTAGCTATGCCGTCTTGATAAAGATTAAATTCATTAACAAGTGATGCTTCGTCAACTCCTATTAATTTTGCCAACTCCTCAGGTGTATTGGCAGAATACAATTCTGTTTCTGTAATACTTTTTAATGTTGGGAAGTTTTTCTCCTGAATAGCTGAATCCCAAATCATCCAGGCACTTGCACCGGTTTGATTTGATATTGCAGTACCGAGCGGTGAATATCCAATATATTCAGATATAAACCTTGTACCTTCCATGTTAACTAAAATTCCGCCATTATCCAAAAAGGCAGAACCTAAACTTTTATGAGTATCAAATGTAATCGGTGCATAAGCTTGATATGCATTCATTGCTGCTGTATCCGCGCCTAATTCGATTCCCCATAGGATACCTTCACCAGTAGCGCCTATAGCAATATTCGGAACGGCATTCTTTATAGCCGGAGTGTATTTTTCAATCATTTCACGATTGCCGCCGAAACCGCTTGTTGATAGAACTACAGAGTTAGCCTTAAATTCATAGGTCTGGTCTCCCTTAACAACCTTAGCACCTATAACCGAGCCATTTTCGGTGATAAGTTCAGTAACCGGCATATTTGTAAATGACAATATCTTTTCATTTTCTTTTACACGGTCAACTAATGTATTAACAATTCCTGCTCCAGAGCCTTCAGCAACGTGAATTCTATATGTACTTTGTCCGTAATAAATGGATGCAGTTTCCAATGTCCATTTAACTCCTTGCTCCTCTAACCATTCCTTTATTGGAGTTGCATTTTCCACAGCAGTTTTTAAAAGTTCCTTATTTTGTGAATATGCACCTGAGCGGTAAATGTCTCTCATTAACGCATCAACGCTGTCTTCATATCCTGCTTCAGTTTGTTCCTTTGTTCCAACGGCAGGTATCTTACCGCTTGACATTGAAGTAGCTCCGCCATAAGCAGCTTGTTTTTCAAGAAGAATAACATTTGCTCCTTCCTCAGCAGCCGACAAAGCAGCAACAAGTCCTGTTCCGCCTCCGCCTATAACCAATACATCACTGTTGAAGCTTTTAACATCGGCAGCATCTTTTTCTTCGTTTGGTGTTTCCGGTGTTTTTGGTTCTTGTTCTGATGGCTTGCTGCATCCGACTAAGGCTGTAAATAACAGCACAAAAACCAATAATAAACTAATTCTTTTTTTCATTTTTTCCTCCATATAAATGACAATCTATAATGTCTGTTGTTAATCAACGGACAATAATATAACACTGTGCATTAATTTTGTCAATTAATTATATTTTTTTCAAACCGAAGTATCTTCGCTTGTGGTTGAAAACCTTTGACAATAAATCTTCTGCAAGTTATAATTTTATGGAATATAGCAGTCGTTTCAAAAATTGCAATATACAAGAGAGGGGTTTTATAATGGGAAAACGTATTACAAATATACTGACAGTCTTCCTCATCCTTGTATTGCTTGCTGCATGCTCCACGGGAAGCAAGGCTTCTTTGGCTGAACTGCTTGACCTATTAACTCATTTGATAAGATTATCATACCGTTCGGTGAATATGATTTTATTTCTGTTATAGGCGATGGATTGATATGGGCTAAAAAAGGCAACGATAGTCAAATCATTGAAATCCGATAGCCGTTATTTGATGTTTTTGATTCATAGAAAGGAATTACTATGCTTGATAGGAAAATTATTATTAACAAACTGCAAGAATTTTTAGAACCGCAGCCTTTTATTTATGCCCTATGGCTTGAAGGAGCGGATGCAGCCGGTGCAACAGATGATTACAGCGATATTGATTTTTGGGTTGATTTTGAGGACGAATATGAAGAGAAAGCATATGAGGCTGTTGAGACAGCTTTATCTGAACTTGCTGAAATTGATTACAGATACGTTGTGCGGCACGACCACCCGAAAATTCGTCAGCGTATATACCATCTTGCCGGGACAAGCGAATACCTGATGATTGACTTCTGTTGGCAGCTGCATAGCCGTCCCAGAGAAGAATATGCATACCATGAAAACGACCGTATCGAAGCGGCAAAGGTTATTTTTGATAAGGACAATATCATCCGGTACAAGCCCCTTGACCTCTCAGAGTTTTCGGAATGGAACAAGCACCGCCTTGAGGAGGCGAAATACCGCCGTAAACAGCATATCCGCGCGGAAAAATATGTCCGCGGCGGACATTACCTTGAAGCGTATGCCTATTATAACCGATATGTGCTGGAGCCTCTGATAGACCTTCTCAGGTTAATTTACACCCCTGCATATGCTCATTATTATCTGATTCATATTTCGCAGCATATTCCTGCCTCCGAAAGGGAAAGGCTGGAATACTTTGCGCAAATACGCTCTCTTGACGACATATCGGAAAAAATGCCGCAAGCAGGAAAATGGTTTGATGAGCTTGCTGAAAGTATCGGAGAAAATGAGGATCATTTGAAAGGAGTAATTAATAAATGAATCAATATGTTGACCTTAACCGCATTGAATTTGTTATAACCGATGCTTGCAGCGGCCGGTGCAGGCATTGCTCAAACGGCGGGCGTACAGAAAACAGCGGCAGTGTAAATGCCAATGCCTCCGCAGCTGCCATAAAACAGCTTGCGGAAAGCTTCACGATTGAATCGGTAATGACGTTCGGCGGAGAGCCTTTGTTATATGCGGATACTGTATGTAAAATCCATTCCGCTGCCCGCGACTGTGGTATTCCAATGAGGCAGATCATCACAAACGGATTCTTTTCAAAGGATGAGGAGAGAATTGACAAGGTGGCAAAATCTCTTTGCGATTCCGGCGTAAATGATATTTTGCTGTCTGTGGATGTGTTTCATCAGGAATTTATTCCGCTCGAGCCTGTGCTGCAATTTGCGGAAGCACTTGTGCGCTATAAGACTCCATCCCTGTGCGTACATCCCGCTTGGGTTGTCAGCGAGCAGCACGAAAACTCATATAATTCCGAAACAAAACGGTTATTAAAATTATTTTCCGATAGAGGCATTGCAGCGAGCGAAGGAAATAACATTTTTCCATCAGGCAATGCATTAAAGCATCTTGGAGAATATTTTGCTCCGCCGGATAAGATTGATTTTTCGGCTCTCTGCGGCTCTGTTCCGTATACGACACGGCTTGATGAAATAAAGAGCTTCGGCATCAATCCGAATGGTGACGTAAATTTGTGCTCAATTACGATTGGGAATATATATAAAGACAATATAATGGATATTGTTGACCGTTATGACCCATATAGCAGTCCTGCCACACACGCAGTTCTGACAGGCGGTGTATCATGGTTAATGCGTTATGCGGAAGCACAAGGGTTAACGTTTGACACAAGCGATTGCCGTTCTGCTTGCGGTGTGTGCAGAAAGATTATGGAGGCAGCGGGAGAGAAATCAAAGGGATAAACAGCTGATAAACAGCTCCTTTTATGGCAGAATAGAGGTTTGCGATATGACATACTTGAGAAACGGGGTGTCAGGATTGGTCAATATAAAAAAGAAAAGAGAAAAAGTATCAAAGCCGAAATACAATATGTGGGAATGCTCCGGATATATGATAGCATTAGCATGGCGTGAAAAAGAAAAAAAGGTTTTGGTTCTTTGCTTATTACAGGCATTACTTGCAGTTATTTCAAATTTAATAAATCTATATATTTCCCCAAAGATTTTATCCGTTGTGGAGAGAAAGGCAGCTTTTAGCGAGCTGATTGCCACGATTCTTGTATTTGTGATACTTATTATGTTTTGTTCGGCTGCATCCGCTTATGTTAATTCCAACAAACTGTATGGACGTATCAGTGTCAGATGTGCTATCATCGCCGCCATAAACAAAAAGTCCTGCGTTACCTCCTACCCGAATATTGAGGATGAAAAATTTATAAAATTGCGCTCTAAGTCCGGGCAGGCTACTCAAAGCAACAGTGAAGCGACAGAAGCGGTGTGGGGTACGATGGTATTGCTATTGCAAAATGTTATCGGATTTGTAATATACATTGTTTTGCTTTCAATGCTCGATATGTGGCTTGTGCTTGTGATTTTGGCTACGGCGCTTATGGGATACTTTGTCAGCAAACAGCTGAATGGCTACGGATATCGTCATCGTGAGGAAGAAGCGGAAATTTCCGGCAGGCTCTGGTACAATATTATGCAAGCCAAAAATTACAGTGCCGCAAAGGATATCAGAATTTTCGGCATGAAGCCGTGGATGGAAGAGATAAGCAATAAGGCAATGTCAGCTTACAAAGCTTTTCATAGGCGTGCGAATAATATTTACATATGGGGAAGCCTTCTGGATTTGGTACTTGCTTTTTTTCGCAACGGACTTGCTTACGCCTATCTTATTTTCCTGGTGTTGAACAATGGACTCAGCGTTGCTGAATTTCTTCTCTATTTTTCTGCGGTCGGCGGCTTTACTTCATGGGTAAGCGGAATACTCGGCAGTATGACTGCACTTTATCGTCAGAGTCTCGATATTTCGACTGTGAGAGAGTTTCTTGAGTATCCGGAGCCATTCCTTTTTGACGAGGGTGAGCAATTACCGGCAAGTAAAAACAGGCAGCATGAGATTCGGCTTGAAAATGTGTCATTCAAATATCCTAATGCCGACAGCAATACACTTGAAAATATCAATCTGACTATTCACCCTGGTGAAAAACTGGCGGTGGTCGGACTGAACGGAGCAGGCAAAACAACGCTTGTCAAACTGATATGCGGCTTTTTCGATCCGACTGAAGGCAAAGTGCTGCTTGACGGACAGGACATTCGCAAATTTAACCGCCGTGAATATTATTCCATGTTTTCTGCTGTCTTTCAGAATTTTTCACTGCTTGCAGGGACTGTTGCCGCCAATGTAGCACAAACAGAAGACAATGCCGACATGGAGCGTGTAAAAATTTGCACCCAAAAAGCAGGACTAAAGCAAAAAATAGAATCCTTACCGGACGGGTATGAAACCTATCTCAACAGAAGTGTGTATGAGGACGGAACCGAATTGTCAGGCGGCGAAACACAACGGCTGATGCTTGCCCGTGCACTATATAAAGATGCACCCTTTATAATTCTTGACGAGCCGACCGCAGCACTTGATCCCATAGCCGAAGCAGATATGTACTGTAAGTATAATGAAATGACCAAAGGATGCTCTTCGGTATACATATCCCACCGTCTTGCATCTACCCGCTTTTGCGACAAAATTCTTCTGATTGATAACCACCGCATTGCTGAAGAGGGAGCGCATAAGGAGTTATTGAAGCTCGGCGGGAAATACGCTGAGCTGTTTGCAGTTCAGAGCAAATATTACAGGGAAGGGGATGTCAATGAAAAAAAGCAGGAAGCTGTTAACGTGGAATGAATCACTGAAATTAAACAAACGTGCTTATGCGTTGATATATAAGCGCTGTCCCGAAATGATTATCTCACGCATTGCCTGTATAGCTTGGGACGCTCTGACACCTTATGTTGGAATATATCTTTCAGCTATGCTTATCAATGAGCTGGCAGGAAATCGGAATGCTTCCGTTCTCAAAAATCTCGTGCTGATAATATTGTGTTCGGCAGCCATTATTTCTCTGGTAACGGCATTTCTTCATAAATGGCGTGATACAGAATGTGCCGGACTTCATTACAGAGTACAGCAGATTTTTTCTGAGAAGATGATATCTATGGATTATGTGGACGCAGACAATGCAAAAACACATGAAATGTATGATACAATCGAGCAGAATCGTAATGGAGGCGGATGGGGACTAAATGAAGTTTACGAACATGTGGAAGGGATAATATCGTCTGTTCTCACATTGTTCGGAGGCATCGCAATGACAATCACCTTGTTCATAAGTCAGGTACCGGCAAGCTCGGGCAGGTATGCGGCGCTGAATAATCCGTTATTCATCGGATTGATTATTGCCGTAATGCTGGCAATAACCTATATTTCCCCCTCGCTCTCCACGAAAGCGGGAAGCTATTATGCGCTGAATTCCAATTCACATAACCTTGGAAACCGCCTTTTCGGATACTTCGGATGGTTGGGTTATGAGAATGAATATGCCGCTGATGTGAGAATTTACCGTCAGGATTTAATCTGTGACAAGTATAACAATGATAAAAACGGCATTTTCGGTTCAAAAGGAATGTTTGCCAAATTGGCGAAAGGACCTATCGGGTTATACAATGCTGCATCATCAGCAGTAGCGGTTCTGTTTACCGGCGTTGTTTATACCTTTGTATGCTTAAAGGCTTTGGGCGGTGCATTTGGCATCGGCTCCGCAACGCAGTATATCGCTTCCATCACAAAGCTTTCCGAAAGTACATCTTCCTTAATCCGTACTGCCGGCGAAATGCGAAACAACGCTTCGTTTCTCAAGCTGATTTTTGAATTTCTGGATATCCCCAACAATATGTATCAGGGAAGCCTGACTGTTGAAAAAAGCATGCTGGATTATGAGATAGAGTTTCGGGATGTGTCCTTTCGGTATCCCGGAAGCGAAAGCTATGCCCTGTACCATGTGAATATGAAATTCCGTGTCGGTGAACGGCTTGCTGTGGTAGGACAAAACGGAAGCGGTAAAACTACCTTTATAAAACTGCTGTGCCGACTATACGATCCGACAGAAGGAGAAATTTTACTCAATGGCATCAATATCCGCGAATACAATTATACCGAATACATGTCCGTATTTTCAGTTGTTTTTCAGGATTTTAAGCTGTTTGCCTTTACCTTAGGTCAGAATGTCGGAACAAAAGTTGACTATAATAAAAATCGGGCAGAGAATTGTTTGAAAGATGCCGGGTTCGGAGAACGTCTTAAGGAATTGACGGATGGAACAGAAACGTATCTTTATAAAGAATTGAGCAAAACAGGTGTGGAAATTTCCGGTGGGGAGGCGCAGAAAATTGCATTTGCACGTGCGCTTTACAAGGATGCACCCTTTATCGTTCTTGACGAGCCGACCGCAGCTCTTGATCCTATTGCGGAAGCAGAAGTATATTCCAACTTCAATAACATTGTCGGTGACAAAACTGCCATCTACATCAGCCACCGCCTGTCTTCCTGCCGCTTTTGCGACGATATTGCCGTGTTTGATGATGGTCAAATTGTTCAGCAAGGCAGTCATGATGAACTTGTAGTTGATGAGAATGGGAAGTATCATGAATTATGGTATGCGCAGGCACAGTATTATAAATAACCATGCTATTCTGAACTCATATAGTAAAACACCTCCCGGTTTTATATAATTCGGGAGGTGTTCATTTATTTTATAAATGAAAGGGTTTTGCACCCGTTAAATTTCATGAAACGCTTTAAACAGGTATTTACTGTATTTTGCAATTTTTTCGTCTGCTTTACATCGTCCTCGTACCAAATGTTTTTGACAATGAGGTTTTTCGTCTTACGTTCACAGACTGCTTCGACACGTCCTATGAACTTATCCCCATGCAATACAGGCAGGACATATGCGCCGTATTTACGTTTGACGGCAGGAGTATAGATTTCCCATGTGTACTCAAAGCCGAACAGCGCCTTGATTAACTTTCTGTCCCATATCACGCTGTCGAGGGGCGCTATCAGTTCACACCGGGTGAGGAACTCTTTCTCAGATAAGACCGTTTCTAAAACAGCTCTGTCATCCTCACGAATGTAAAGCGGGTCCTTCAATCCCTCTACCGCTACCTTGAAAATTATGCCGTCTTCAAGCAGCTTCCTGAATGCCGCCGCCCGCTCCGTAGATTTTATATTTAATCCGAGCCATGCGTCGCTTGCCCTGTTCCAGAGCAAGCCTACCGCACCTATCCTGCGTTTTATGTGCCATGCGAGGCGTTCTTCTTCGGTATCAAACGGGAGTCCGGCGTTTAGTATATCCTCCGGTATGTAATCTTCCATAAGGGCGTAGCTTTTGTTTGTGCCTGTTTTATGGTGAATAATTAACTCTCCGCGGAAATACATGGATTCCAAAGCTGCACGGGGCAGGGATGACATTGTACCCCAATGCCATTCTATGGCTTCGTCAATATCTACCTCTGCTGCTGAAATATGACCGCGCTCCTCAATAAGCTGACGAATCAGCGGTATTATCCGCTTTACCGCGTCACCGCCGCGGCTGTCGTACGCCTCAGCGTATCCGCCGCTTGTTCTTTTAAAAAGAAATACAGGAAAATCTTCAACGGTAAAGATGGAAAGATTTTTATCAAAGTAATCAATCAAAAGCCGGTCTTTATACAGCAATTCGTCGAGCATTTCCTTGGTATAATCCTTGACCCGCGAATTGAGCATTATATCGGCGCTTCTGCCGCATACGTCCACAGGGTCAAACTGTACGCAGCCTGCCTGCCTGACAAAATCAAGTACACCCTGCTTGCCGGTAAATTTATGCTCTCCGAGTAAACCTTGTTTTAATAATATGAATTGCCGTGCCTGACGGTTGGTAAGGGTAATCATATTGACACCTCCGCTATTTTTCATATAGTGATTTGCCTGTACAACTTAAAAGTATCAAGTATTTCATATTCGCCTTATAAGCCGGTCGAGGACAATATGGTTATATTTCAACATAAAAAGCATAGCATGAAATTAACGAGAAAACAACGTAGAAAAATTTTTGAGTTCCGATTTTTCAAAATCCTTTAAAATCATGATATATGCAATTTTGGCAGAATGCAGGAACGAAATAATGCTTCTTCAAGGATTTTTCGCTCTTCAGCATTGCCGGGCAATAATATTTTTAACATAAGAATTATTCCTATATACATAAATTTTGCATAATTATTATCAAAGCTTTCTGATTTTGACAAATGTGATAATTCCAATGGATTTAGACTTATTGAAAAAAGGTTTTTTAAGAGCTTTGGCAAAATGTTTAACAAAACCCCGGGTTTTTTCAAGAAATATTCTTCGGGAAAATGTATAAAATTGTGCAAATTATACATTATTTGCCCTTCCATACGGACTTCTGATTAATGCAATATATTGTCATATCATAGTATTCGGCAATACATCTGTTGTTACAGTCTGTAAATGCCAATTTTACCGGAGTGTGCTGATGATAGGCTTTCTTTCAAAATATAAATTTATACAGGTTATAATATAGTACAAATACAGTATTTTGATAATTGTAAAGTTTACGTGCATATGTTAAAATATACCTGTTACGGTTGTGATATTTTTAATATTTCCTGATTCATCCTAAATGAATTTGATGATATTCCGGATGATAATTTTTAAATAGCTGCAACAATTGAATAGTTTGGATATAAAATTCTATGGGAACCTATTTGACGCTCAAGCAATAAATAATTTATTGAAAGTGGGAGAAATATGTATACATATTATAAAGGTTTAATTATACGTGAGGGAACAGACGGAATAAGGGGCGAACTGTTAAGAGAGTTATATAAGGGAATTGGTCTGCAAAAACTACTTATGAAAATTATAAATTTTACGAAGAGTGCGGTTTCCTCATGCCAAATTCTCAAAATTCTACAATGGAATATGACGGATTTATTAAGGCTAAAATTGAAGGTAATAGGTAGATAAATGACACTCAATGAAGCTATTAGTATTATGACAAATGAAATCGTTTTAGTTCTTGCTGATAACAGACCAACTATTTATCTTTTTGGCTCGGTTGTGCTTGATGATTTCAAGCTTGGCTGGAGCGATATCGATATACTCGTTTTAACTGAGCGCGAAATTTCCCATAAGCAGGCTGATTTGTTGGTCGGGCTTCGTCAGAATTTATTGGAGCGCTATCCCGGAAACCCCTACTTCCGCTTGTTTGAGGGAGGAATGCTTTCGGCGGAAGCTTTTCTGAACCGTAAAAACGAGCGAACGGTATATTGGGGAACCAGCGGTCAGCGCATAACCGACAGCTATAAGATGGATAGCTTTGGGATGGCGGAGCTGATGGACAGCGGCGTCCTGCTTTACGGCAATGATATTCGGGAAAGAATGATCTATCCCGCATACGCTCAGATGCGTGACGATATTTCGGACCATGTTCAGTATGCCAGAAAATACGGGGTTATTGTGGGCTGGCTGTTGGATATAGCGAGAGGGATTTATACACTTCGCACAGGCAAAATCATTGCCAAAACCGCCGCAGGTGAATGGGCTTTGGAAAATGGCCTATGTCCTGATGCTGATGCGATGCAAGAAGCTGTTTTAGACCGGAAAGAAGCACATACAAGAACCGGAGGAAGTATTGACAATGCTGTAATTCAAAGATTTGCGGATGTTATTGGTGAGGAATTTACCGATACAATACAGCTCTTTGCGGAATCGGAGCTGAAACGTATGAAAATTGATTGTAAAGCCATCTCGCTTATCAGAAACAAAGACGGAGTTTCGGTTTGGCGTGTAACAGCAGATAAGGGCAGCTATGTAATGAAGTGCTTTGATAAGCCGGAATACCGGCGAGAGATTGCAAACTACCGGCTTCTTATTTCACTTGGCATTCCAACGCTGAGGGTTATTGCTCAAACGGACTGCTCCATTGTAATTGAGGATATTGAGTTCAGCGCTTATCGGCTGGGCACGGCTGAAGATATAAACGACCCGAATATAGCTGAAAAGATTTCATTATGGTATAAGCTCCTCCACCGCAACGGACGGGAATATGCAGATACGCACGATTTCATTGATGAATACGACAGCCTGACGCTCGATAATGTGAGGTTGATTCAAGAAAAGACTGGAACAAGAGGATTGCGGGTTTGGGAAGTTATTGAGGAGCATTTTGAGCAAATCCGCTCTGCGGTGATGAGCCTGCCCCGAACCCTTGTCTATTCAGATTTTCATTATACCAACCTTGCGGTTGCGCGGGACGGTACAAGTGCATTGGTCTTTGATTATAACTTCCTTTTCAAGTCCTATGTATATTCTGATATTCGGAATGTGTGCTGCAGTCTTGGAAATGACGAAGCAAGGGCGGTCTTTTTGTATGCATACGGGGAGTTTGATGAGTATGAGGTTATTGTCGATGATGTGGCAAGTGTTTTATCTGCATTGCTAATTGCTTGTAAGCATAGAGTTTTCCCTGATTGGGCGTATGGCTTGGCAGAAAAGGTTAAGGACGGCAGACTGCTGACAGTGGTAGAAAGATTTTTGGAGGAAGAATATGACAAACACTGATATTTTACGAATTGCAATGGAGCAGCACGCTGTTGACGCGAATTGCTCCCCTGATGATTTTACACGTGCAGACAATGTAGTTGTGATTTCAAAGCCAAGCGAAGATGCCCGGCGTTACTTGGATTTACCGTTTTTTTGTGAATTAATTACATATGGCTCCAATATCGTCGCATCGGTTGATGAACGGGTTTATGAATTTGTAAAAAGGTATATTGATACGGAATATCCGCATGAATGCTTTGAAACGCCACAAATACATCACCTTACAAACGAGCTTGTTAAATATGGGTTCATGCCGGGCTATCAGGCGGAATATTGGCTGCCGGATGTTGCGGCGCTGCAAGCTCTGCCTTGCCGTTATGAAACGCGATTATTGGAACGTGGCGATTTTGAGGGACTTTATTTACCGGAATGGAGCAATGCGCTGTGTGAAAACCGCAGGCATATAGATATGTTATCTGTCGGTGCTTATGACGGAGATAAGCTGATTGGGCTGTCCGGCTGTTCCGCTGATTGTGATGCTATGTGGCAGATTGGTATTGATGTTCTGCCGGAGTACCGCCGGCAAGGTATTGCAGCCGCCTTGACTTCACAATTAGCTGTTGAAGTCATCAAAAGAGAAAAGGTCCCGTTTTATTGCTGCTCGTGGTCAAATCTCGGCTCGGTGCGAAATGCTATTAAAAGTGGATTCCGTCCGGCATGGATTGAACATACAGCAATTGAAAAAGAAAAGGCATTAGAATGGAATGTAAACAAGCATTTTTCAAAACAAATAAAAGTGGAAGATGATTTTTGGTCTGCTCTCGATAAATTAACCGCAGAATCCAAAATCGTCATTGATAGGCCTAAAGGAAGCAGACATCCGAAATACCCAAATTTGATTTATCCTGTTGATTACGGTTATTTGGAGAACACAACCTCTATGGACGGCGGCGGAATTGACGTTTGGAGAGGAACAGAGGGAGACCATATTGATGCTATCATATGCACTGTGGATTTGTTTAAAAAAGACAGTGAAATAAAAATTCTCATCGGATGCAATGAGGTTGAAAAGAAGCTTGTTTTGAATACTCATAACAACGGCAAATATATGAAGGGCATATTAATACGTAGGGATTCATAGCGCAAGGCTTGACGGCAGAACCATGATGCGGAAATGTTGTAATTTGATGAGCGGAGGATGAAAGGCAATATGAAACATATTGACGCGCATATTCATATTGAACGGGGTGAATACACCCTTGACTGGATAAACGAATTTGTCGTACAAGCTGTCAATCAAGGGATGAATGAAATATGGCTTTTGGAGCATTGCTATCGTTTCCGTGAATTTGTACCCATGTATGACAGTGTCTGTGCTTACAGCAATTACATAGCTGCTTGGTTTCACAGAAAAGCCGGCGTTTTAAGCCTTTCGGATTACATGAAGCTTGTAGAAGAAGTCCGAAATACAAAATATCCGATTGATATAAAATTCGGACTTGAAATCTGCTATTTCAATAGGTTTGAGAGCTTAGTGCATAACCGGACAAAGGATTTAGAGCTTGATTTTCTTGTCGGAAGCACTCATTTTATTGATGATTTTGCATTTGACCACAAGCCGGAGCATTGGAATGGTATTAACGTCAATAATGCTTTCAAGCGTTATTATGAAATTTCAACAGAGCTTGCTAAGAGTGGGTTGTTTAACGGGATTGCACATCCTGACAGCATTAAACTTTTTGGACATCTGCCGTCGTTTTCTCTGCTGCCATATTATGATGAATTGGCAGAGGAACTTGCTAAAAACAATATGTATGCAGAGATGAACAGCGGCTGTTACCGCAGATGCGGCTGCGAAATTGGCATGGATGATGATATGATTAAGGCAATGAAAGCACATGGTGTGGAAATCATCACAGCTTCCGACGCTCACAGACCGGAAGATGTTGGTGCTGATATTATTATGATGGAAAAAATGCTTGGAAAATCTCCATGATACAAATCACGGAGATAATAGGTTTGGAAAACTATAAGGAAGCAGCCGGAAAATTAGCCATGTGCTATAATACTGACGGAGAAAAAATATGAAAACAATATTGTTGCTTCTCGGTCCGAATGGGATCGGTAAAAGTACAACAGCAAAATGTATCCTTGATAAGCTGCCGAATAGCGCACTTGTTGACAGCGAATGGTGCCGCGCTATGAATCCATATAATATGGATACAGCAGTAAATAATTTATATGCTTTAGTGAAAAACTATCTCCTATGCGCAGAAATAGAGGTGATTGTTTTCCCCTATGGTTTTCATGGTGACAGGAAACAGCGGTATGATATTGTTATAGATAAACTTCGCGGCGACAAAATAGATTTTTCAGAATTTACGGTAATTTTGGCATGTTCTTATGAAGAAAATATAGCGCGGCTGCAAAATGATATGCGTGACATAGAGCGTATCAATAGAGGTATGAAAAACACATTCCATTTTTATGATGAATATAACTTTCCTAAAATTGATACGACCAATTTGACCGTTACCCAGACCGCTGACGAAATTATAAAATTATTTATTAACAGAGGAAAATCAACTTCCAAATTTGGCATTTCTTCGCCCGAAAGTCAAGGAATACCGTCCGATGCAATCATAGAATTAGTTAATGAATTTGAAAATCAGGATTTTCAAGTTACAAGCTTTATACTTTTGCGAAATGGCAATAAACTTGCGCATTTCTGCAAACCGCCGTATAACATGGAGAGCATTCAATTATGGTTTTCAGTGACCAAATCCTTTACTGGAATTGGTGTAGGTATTGCTTGTGATAAAGGACTGCTCAGTTTAGATGATTATATAGTCAATTTTTTTCCGGACAAGCTGCCCGCGATAATATCAGATAATTTGTCCAAAATGCGTGTGCGCCACCTTTTATCCATGACAAGTGGTATCCATGATAACACCTACGGACTTCTCTATCCTCAAGAAGATTGGGTAGAAGCGTTTTTAGAACAGGATTTTTCGCATGAGCCGGGTGCATATTACCGATATAGCACACATTGTTCACATGTGCTTGCAGCAGTTGTTGAACGTGTTTCAGGGCAGGGCTTTTACAACTTTATAAAAACAAATCTATTTAAGCCCCTTGAAATTTATGAATCCACATGGGAAACCTGTTCCCAAGGCATAACTGCCGGAGGCATGGGACTTGGACTGACAGTGGAATCGGTTGCTAAATTTGCTCAAATGATTTTGAATAAGGGAATTTATAACGGCAAACGAATTGTATCTGAAGAATATCTTTCGGCTGCCATGACTGAACAAAGTAATAACCGTGAGCAGGAAAAAGGAAATCATACAAACGGATATGGATTTCATATGCGAATTGATAATGACGGCAGTTTGTTTCATTCCGGTGCATTCGGACAGTTGTGGTATATCTGTCCGAGAAAAAATATCGTCATTGTTTTAACTTCACGGCTAATGAATACGAATATGGATGTTGTCATCGATTTACTGCAAGATAAAATAATAGACCCCGCAGTGGAAAAAGCATTGCTGCCGTCTGACGGATATGAGCGGATGAAAGAAAAATTGAAAAACTTGTCATATCCCGTTCCGACTATTTTTAAATTTCCCCAAAGTATTTTTCCATTGCCTTGTAAGACATATTTATTATCGGATAATCCGCATAAGCTTCAATCAATTGGATTCAATGAAGATTCGGGACAATTCCGCATGAAAATGCAGTATGCTGACCGCCCGGACAGCGTCATTGACTTTAGCTTCTGTGAAGCGGTTTACGGCAGCGACATTTTTGTTAAAGACATACAATTACACAGGCAAAAATATGTCTCCTATGCCGTGTGGGAAAATGACAAAACTATTGTTTTAACGATATTCTATATAGAAACACCATATGAAGTGAAATACAGAATTGATTTTACCGGGGATAAAATCAATGTAGCCTTTCATATGAATGTTTCATTGAATCTGCAAAACTTCGAATGTTATAGCGTACTTGGGATAGAAGAAAAATGTAAATGACAGAGCTAAGGATTAGGTGGTAGAATGTATGGGAAGGTATTTTGATAAACTACATTATGGATTTCTGAGGGATGAATATAATGAAAAAATGGTATAACGAAGATTATTGTTTTAAAATCACTGTAATAGGCGGACAAGCCAATGATTGCCGTAACGGACATGAAATTGGTGATGAATACATCTGCGAATACAACTGTCCGGATGGTGTGGTGAAGTTCAGACTGGAGGCAATAAAAAAGACAGAGGTAAATTTATGAGCCTGTTCACCGAACAAATTAACAGCTGGCAGGATTGGGGCAGGGTCTTTCAGTCCATCTCAGCGTTTACGCCATTAGTTGAACACATAATGGATAAAGAAAACCTGACGCCTGCAAAAATTGAAAATCTCACACCCGGTACAAACGCTGTTTTTAAGGTTGGAAGCTATATAGTCAAGATATTTGCGCCTGCTGAGAGTGGAATAGATCAAACGCCTGACCTGCAGACAGAGCTCTTTGCTGTACAAAGGGCAAATGAAATCGGTGTTTCTGCTCCTAAATTGACAGCAGATGGCTTTGTGGAGGATAAATACCGTTTTGCCTATATAATCACCGAATACATTGAAGGAGTGGAGTTTACCGAAGCGGTCAAGGTCATGACAGACGAGCAAAAAATTATTATCGGCAGAAAGCTGCGCGGAGTGACCGACAAGATGAACACCCCGTGTAAGCCCTTCAATAGTATTGACGTCATCAATGATAAAGGCCGTTACCGCCGGTGGGACAAATATCCGGAGCGTTTCAAAGCAGAGCGTCTTGCTTACTTACAGTCTCGTAACTACGGTGAAAAGGTGTTTGTTCACGGCGATTTGTGCGGGGATAATATCTTATTAACGCCGGACGGTGATATCTATATCATTGACTTCGCTGACGCTGTGCTTGCTCCAATTGTCTATGAGCACGCACTTGTAGCAGTTGAGTTATTTGACCTCAATAAGGCACTGCTGCAGGGTTATTTCGGCATTCATTCCTCTGACGAATTGACAGAGATATGCTTTGAGGGATTGCTAATCCACGATTTTGGCGGAGATATTGTAGAGCAGCATATCGGCAAACCGGATGAATTTTGATGCTTAAAGGATTTGCATAGTAAGTTAAAGCTAAAAACAGAAGGAGAGTAAAATGATTAAAGGAATATTTTTTGATTTAGGATGGACTATTTTTCGGCCTGCAAATGATAATTGGTTTATCAACCAAAAGATGCTTGAATTTACAACGATGAAAACCATTGAAAGCCTGCCGTCTGAAAAAAGAAATGCTGCTTTTAATAAAGCCTTAAAATATCTTGATGATCATCACCTTTTGTTTTCCGAAGATGAGGAAATTGAGCAATTTACCGAGTTTTATAAAATTATCGCCGTCGAATTGCCTGAGCTGGGAATCCCGATTGGACAGGCAGAGGAAATCGCAAAATTCAAGGTTTCTGATACAAGTAATTACATATTTTTTGAGAAGTCAAAAGAAACGATTTTAAAGCTTAAGGAAAACTATAAGATAGGAATTATTTCAGACACTTGGCCGTCTGTGGAACGAATTTTGACAAGCGGAGGAGTGGAAAGTTTATTTGACACCAAGACATATAGCTGCAATCTTGGTACATGGAAGCCTGATGAAAGAATGTATTTTCACGCACTTGAACAAATGGGACTGCCACCGGAGCAAACAATTTTTATAGATGACTGGGAGCCAAATTTAGATGGTGCTGCAGCATGTGGAATACATGGTATTTTGATAAAATCAAGAAATAACTCACTTATACCGGGGCAGCGTTTTTCGGAAAATGTTTTAGACAGCGGTAAATATCCAAGTATAAGTGCTATTGAGGAATTGCCCGGGCTTTTAATGGGGAATAACCAAGCTTTAGGAAAGAATGAGGATTGATTATTTATTCTGGAGAATCATAATGAATAACCGAGTTATCAATGATATAACAAATTATATTTTTGTTGCTGACAGACCTCAAAAATCAGATATCATATTCCTGCCTGGAGGCAGCGATCCTGCTATTCCCGAAAAAGCAGCCGAGCTATATAAAGACGGTTTTTCGGATTACCTTATCCCATCTGGTGGGAGAAGTGTTAAAACAGGTAAATTTAATGGTGTAAAGAAGGGAAAAGAGATTTATAACGGAAATTATCAAACTGATTGTGCTTTTTATATGGATGTATTATTGAAAAACGGAGTTCCAATGTCTGCAATTATAGAAGAAAACCAATCAGGATATACCAAAGAGAATGCTGTTTTTTCACGCAAAGCGACTGATGAATGTGGGCTGACGATTTGCACGGCATTAATTGTATGTAAATCCTTTCATGCTCGACGCAGCCTCATGTGTTATAAGTTTGCCTTTCCGGAGGCGGATATTAGGGTTATTCCTGTTGACGTTTATGATATTAGCTGTGATAATTGGTATATGCATGAATACGGCATTGACCGTGTAATGGGTGAGCTTTTTAGATGCGGGAGTCAATTTATTGACGAAATGAAAGGATTATTAAGGGATGGATTTACTGTTAAAGAGGGGGATATAAAACCATGAACGAAAAAATCAGCATTAACAATACAAAGTCCGAATACTCAATCAAAGCAGTGGTTAATGAATACATTAACTGTGTAGAGCGGATTGGTCTGTGGGAGTCGGAGAAGATAATCTTTTCAAGGTATATTAATAAGAACGACAAAATTTTAGATGTTGGCTGCGGTGCAGGACGCACAACAATTAAATTGTATCAGGCAGGTTATCAAAAGATAATTGGTCTGGATTTGTCGGATGAAATGATTGCGGCAGCAAAAGTTATTGCAAAAGATAAAGGTCTTGATATGGAGTTTGTTGTCGGTAATGCGTGTGAACTCCATTATGAAGGAAATAGCTTTGATGCGGTAATTTTTTCGTTCAATGGACTTATGACTGTTCCTACAATAGAAATGCGAAAAAAAGCTATGAAAGAAATTTATCGTATTTTAAAACCTGCCGGCAAATTTATTTTTACAACGCATTACATGGACAATCAGCAATTTACAGCTTATTGGACAGATGAAAAGGAGAAATGGAAAAAGGGCGAACAGGATAAAAGACTTTTAGAGTATGGGGATTTGATTTTTTCAAAGCCTGATGCATACGGAGGGGATGTGGTGAATTTTGTTCATGTTCCCGTGGATGGAGAGATTGAAGAATGTATATCGAAAAGCGGCTTTCAGTTGATATATAATGATAAGAGAAGCAATATATGTGCAGAAAGCCAAATTGTTGAGGATTTTGCTGTCGATGTAATGTTTTGGGTGTGTAAAAAGTAAAAATGAATAATTAAGCAACAATAAGAATTTGAAAAGGAATTTTCACTTTAAGAATTATTTTGGCCGTATAATATTGTGCGAGAAAGGGTTTTGGAATGTTCATTTATCAGATTTTGCTAGTAGTTTCTATCCTGTTTATGATAATTTTATTTTTTTTAATAATCCTGAAAAGCAAGAAAAAGCAGATACACTATGCTGTGATGGCTATAACAATCAGCTTGCTTATCTGGAACATTTCCGTGTTATGCTATACAACCTTTTCGGGAATACCGTGGGTATTGGCTGTCAGCGAAAGGATGTATTTTGTCGGCATTATTTTTGTCTCTTTGGCAACTTTATTTACCGGTTTAATTTTTGTTCATACCAGAATCAGTTTCTCCTGGAAGCACGCCTTGCTGTTTGTCGTACCGGTTCTTTCCTTAGTGGTGTTATTTACCAACCAGTATCATCATTTTTTTTATAGAACCTTCAGTTTGATTCCATCCCATCAGGATTTTGGATTTTATTTTGCGGTACATACTGCTTATTCCTATTTATGCATTGGAATCGGACTTTTTTATTTTCTGCATTTTTCCGTCAAGAACTTTGGTTTTTTTTCCAGACAAGCCTTGCTGATTTTTTTTGGCATTTTGATTTCATTGATTGCGGATTCGTTCAGCACGTTTCATATATTTGACTGGTCAGCGGCTGTTGAAAACATAGTTTTTTCTATTACGGTTATTTTTTTTATTTTAGCTATTGTAAAATTGGATTTTTTAAGTGTCGTTCCGATTGCTTTGCATAAGGTTGTTGATATTATTTCCGACGCCTATGTTGTTTTCAGTGAGGATTATGAAATAGTCGATTTTAATAAAGCGTTTGCAGCAATCTGGGAAGGAGTCTCCAGAAAAACCAATGTCAGTGAAGTTATAAAACAAATCTGTCCTGATTTTAACGAAGAACAGTTTGTTCATTCGGTCAGACAGTCTATACGGGAACAGTCAAAAGTAAGTATGGAAATGCAGCGCCTGTCTGACAGCGGTACCAGCTATTATATTGCAGAAATTACGCCGGTTATTTTTAAAAGAAATCATGTTGGAACTATTATGCTGGTCAAGGATATTACGGAGCATAAAAAAAATCTGGAAGAAGTAATACGGCTGAATGAAACATTGCGGAGCTTGGCAATGAAAGACTGGCTGACACAGGCTTACAACCGGTATTTCTTTGACGAGCGGCTGGAGCAGGAAATCGACCGGGTTCGCAGGCTGAAAGAGTATGGAGATGAAGATATTATAGCTGGAAATAATTTTGGACTTATCATGTTTGATATCGATTATTTCAAGGTATATAACGACCTGAACGGGCACCAGGCAGGAGATGAGCTGCTTCAGACCATTGTGGAGGTTGTAAGGGAGAGTATTTTTTCGACTGATGTCCTGTGCCGTTACGGAGGGGAAGAATTTACGGTGATATGCTGCCGTACCCTGGCCAAAGGGGTGGAAATTGCTGCAGAAAAAATCAGGAAGTCGGTGGAAGAGTATGAATTCAAGTATCAGGATACCCAGCCGAACGGCAACCTTACCGTCAGTGTAGGAGCCACATGCTACGTACCATCCTGCATTACAAAAGACGATTTAATCCAAAGGGCTGACCAAAATCTTTATTTGGCTAAAAACACCGGAAAAAACAAGGTTGTGTTCAGGTAGCCTGCACTGCATGGATTTATTATAAATCCGACAATATATTCGGGCAGACCGGCATATATATTTTTTATCATATTAAATTAAAATGCTTTTCAAGCAGTGCCAGAGTTTTTTCGACTGTGCTGTCCTCATCCCTTATTATGTAGTAAAAATAAGAATTTTTAACTGCATTAAAAAAATTATTTGTTTCATTATATAGATGCAACTTTATTACAATCAGTAATTTCTTCCGCCACAAGCAGTACCGCCTAAAAAGCATACATTTCTTAGATTATGTTTCAGCATATTATTTGATATTTTCATTTGGATTAATTCTCCTCAAATTTATCTTTATTCTCCTAAAGGTTATATTTAATCATATCATTACGTATAAAAACAAGTGACATGAATGGCTGAAAGATATATAATTAAAGAGAATAACAGCTCATAGGGAGAAGGGGATAATCATGAAGCGCAAGCTGATAATTCAATCGTGCACAAAGTTTTTAATGGGACTAATCATAGTCAGCCTGCTGTTGTTTTTACCGGCAGGGTCAATTTACTATTGGAATGCGTGGATTTTTATTGGAGTATTATTTGTTCCGATGTTTGCGGCAGGTATTATACTCCTGATAAAATCACCTGATTTACTTGCAAAGCGGCTGAATACAAAGGAAAAGGAAATTGAGCAAAAGCAGGTTATTTTATTGTCCTTGTTTATGTTTATAGGGGGCTTTATAGTTGCGGCATTAGATTTTAGATATAGCTGGAGTAGGCTGCCGGATTGGATAATCATAACGGCAGCAGTAATTTTTTTAATTTCATATGCGCTATATGCGGAAGTAATGAGAGAAAATGTTTATTTGTCAAGAACGGTTGAAGTACAGGAAAGCCAAAAAGTGATTTGCAAGGGCTTATATGGAATTGTAAGACATCCCATGTACCTGGCAACCATCACTCTGTTTTTATCAATACCGCTTATCCTGGGCTCAGTATATGCTTTCATTATTTTTCTTATTTATCCGTTGCTTATTACAAAGAGAATTAAGAATGAAGAAGCTGTATTGAAAGAAGGTCTTGACGGATATATAGAATATACTAAAAAGGTCAGATATCGCCTTATTCCGTATATTTGGTAAACAAACAAAATGCTTGATTAAATGTTGCAAAATAAAATCATACTATTTATAATTGTTATTACGTATTGCAATATTGTCATGCAGTTGAGAGTGTGAAGGGCTTATGAATGACAGATATATATGTATATACAAGCTTTGCCGAAATGGAGCCTATTAAGAACGGCTGGTCGGGTGATAAGAAGTATTATATGGAGTGTAAAGATATGAATGTGTATGAGTTGACACCAGCTGGTATCTCGGCGATGATATTGACCATACCAAAGGCTGGATTCTGTGTAGAGAATTGATTGGATATCGGGCGCTCGACCTTGAGTGTAGCGGATTTGACGATAACGGCTCATTTAAGCTATAGCATAAGCTTGGAGAATTATTTAATGTTGCTGAAAAGTATGCTCGTGAAAAAGGTTATATGACATTTAGAAGCGGAATTAGTTCTGTAGGATTTAATATTAATGGTAAAGATATAAAGAGTATTTCAAAAGCAATTGAGTCACTAACTTGCGAACGTATTGATTATAAATGGTATCTTGAAAATGGATTTCGTGTAATCGGGATACAACCTAATGCCTATGAGATAGGATTTCACCTTATTATGCTCGGCAAAGAAATTTAAATAGTAATAAAAGAATTTTGCTGCAAACAATTGATATAAAGAAGGTGAATTAAATTGGACAAAGGAAGAATAATTTTTTTG
>DCDU01000192.1:24470-24919 GCA_002316585.1 Firmicutes bacterium UBA1047
CAAAGGAAGAATAATTTTTTTGAACGGTATTACAAGTGCCGGAAAAACATCTATTGTTGAGGCTCTACAAGAGCGCGGGGATATATTTTTTTATGTTGTTGCAAATGACTTATTTCAAGAGATGATAGGTGATAAATATTTAAAAGAGGATTATTGGAGATATCTGAGCGAAGCGATTATTTTGATGTATCACACTGCGAAACTGTTTTCTGACATGGGACACAATGTACTTATTGACGGAATATTGGTGGAGCAGCCTGAAATACAACCACATTATCAACAGCTTAGGCAAATATTGAATGATAACCCCCTTGATATTGTTGAAGTGTCTTGTCCGCTGGAAATATGCAGACAGCGTAATATTGAACGTGGAGATAGATATGAAACACAATCACAAGAACAGTATGATATTATGGCGAGAGACATTTTTTACAGCTGCAAAGTTGAAA
>DCDU01000192.1:25031-30724 GCA_002316585.1 Firmicutes bacterium UBA1047
GACGTTAGTCAAATCTTTTTACAGCTGCAAAGTTGAAACAGACAAAAATACACCCAAAGAATGTGCGGATAAAATCATAAATAGTTTATTTTGTTAATGATAAAGTTTTCTTGATGATATATTTGTGACGGATAAAAATTCAAAATAATAAGCTTAGGAGTACTTATGCAGATAATTGATTGGTTATTAGAGGGAGATATTGTTATTCGGCACTTGACGAATAAGCATTTACTATGTCGTTCTTTTGAGCATAACAACGGAGGATATATTGCTAAATACCTGAATTTATACGATGCTGCGGAACAGGAATGGGGCGGCAGTATTTATTCCGGAAAATGGACATCAAGCACTTACACATTATTGGAGTTAAAGTACATGGAGGTTCATTACGACAATCCGTGCTATCAGAATGGTACGAAAAAAGTGCTGAATGGTCTTTGGAAAAATCACGGTAAGATTTCTAAATATAGGTATCAGGATATGTGCATGTCCGCAATGCTGTTAAGTCTCGTTTGTTATGGGAGAATCAATGATTTCAGAACAAATGAAATAATCGACTACATATTGTCACACCAGATGGACGACGGAGGTTGGAATTGTGCATGGGATTCCGTTCATAATCGCTCTGCTGCCGGCTCCGTACATACAACGATTTCCGTATTGGAAGCATTTGCTGATTACGAAAAATACGGATATGATTACCGCTTAGCTGAAATAAAACGGCAGGCGGCTTTGGGACAGGAATATTTATTAAAAAGGGAGCTGTTCAAATCCTTAAAAACCGGCGAGGCTATCCACTCTGACATGATTAGCTTTCATTATCCCTGCCGCTGGAAATATGACTGCTTTCGTGCGTTAGAGTATTTTGTACATATTGGACACCCTTATGACAATCGTATGCAGGATGCAATAAATTTAGTGAAAACTGCTTTGAAAAAAGGATATATAAACAAAGGAAAGAGTTATTCGGGTAAGATTCACTTTCCCCTGGAATCAGGTACAAAAGGGAAATTCAATACATACAGAGGGCTTCTTATACTAAAACATTATGACAATGAATTTTATCAGGAAGCTGTTAATATTATTAATTTTTGAATTGTAATGGAGAACTTGGAATGAAAACTAACGGACCAATTTACAAACCGACAACATCATCAGCTGTAGAATTCGCCAATGCCGACAGGCTTGAGGAATGGATTCACTTATTCCTCTGCAAGGAAGGAGGCAATAAAGAATTTTCTGATGGGTTAAAGCTTAAGCCTCGACGTTATTATGCACCTCGGATGATGAACCTTGATGAATTTGAACGGTGCTGCGGACCCGAAACAAATATTAAATATCAAATACCAAAAGACGGATTTAATCACCGTGTCGGCAATATATCTGAAAAATACAGCAGCGGTGATTGGGATATGCCGCCGTTAATTATATATCGCGATGAAAACGGATATGAATTGTCCGATGGAAACCATAGGTATGAAGCATTGAAAAGATTAGGACACAAACAATACTGGGTTATTATATGGGAAACGGTCAAGTGAAGCAATGGGCACTCAAATGATGACAGGAACAGATATTTGTATTTATAAGGACTTGCAGTGTAGCAAGGGCAATTGAGTTTTTATAGAAGGAGATAATAACAATGGAAACAAGTAATGACATCTTGTCACGCGTGTGCAAAGACATTCCGAACTGCGAGTCATTTATTAAGATAGAACCGATAAACAAAGGTGTGTCGGGCGACGATAAATACTTCGTCGAGACAACCGAAGGACAGCATTTTCTGCTGCGTATTTCTGACATTGAATCATATGAACGTAAAAAGACTATGTACGACATGATGGGGCGTATCGCCTCGCTCGGTGTATCGATGTCACGTCCGGTGGACTTCGGTGTCTGTAACGGCGGCAAGAAGGTATATCAATTGCTCTCTTGGTGCGACGGTGTAACGGCGGACGTTTTGTTGCCTATGCTGCCTGAAATCGAGCAGTACACACTCGGCGTCAAAGCCGGTCAGAACCTCAGGATGATACACTCTATTCCGGCACCCGATGGGATAGGAGATTGGTATGACCGGTTCACAAGCATAAATGACGGACGATTAAAGTCTTTTTTAGATTGTGGCATCCCTATCGACGGCAGTGACGTAATTCTTGCTTATTATGAAGAAAACCGCCATCTGCTGCGTGGACGCCCTCAGTGCTTCATCCATAGCGACTACCACAACGAAAATTTATTGGTTTCTGAAAGCCATGAAATTGCGGTTATTGACTGGGATCTCCTCGACAGCCTCTATGGTGACCCGTGGTCAGAGTTTAACAGGATTTCAATGTGTACAAATTTTGTCCCGCATTTTGCGACGGGTCTGCTGCGCGGATATTTTGACGGCGAACCTCCGGAAGAGTTCTGGCGGATACTTGCACTGTACCTTTCGACCGGCGCTCTGATGCTGGTCTCCTGGGCAGCCTATGTTGAGCCGGGATGTTTGGAAGAATGTAAACAAAACGCGGTTAAAATTATGCATTGGTTCGATGGTATGCATAACTTAGTACCGACGTGGTACGTCACAGATTTTACCATAGATGGGAAACTGTAATTTGCGGAGGAAAGAATGTTAGAATATAAAAATATAACTTTAGGTGATGTAAAAGATTTAGCAGAAATGTATGTTGAAACATTTAATTCAGAGCCGTGGAATGATAGATGGACAATTGATACAGCAAGCAAAAGATTGCATCAGATGATTAATGTGGAAGATTTTTTTGGTATTTCAGCAAGAAAGAATGATGTGTTATGCGGAATGATTTTAGGAAGCAAGGAGCAGTATTTTGATGGAACAATGTTTAATATTAAGGAATTTTGCGTTAAAAATGAAATGCGCGGCAAAGGTCTTGGCACAGAAATTTATAAAGAGTTTGAAATGCGAATGAAAGAGGAAGGCATTAGAGAAATTATACTTTTTACATCAAAAGGTGATTATACTGAGCACTTTTATCATAAGCAAGGTTTGGAAACGTATAATGATTTAACATTAATGGGGAAGCAACTGTAAATTGCCGCCTAATTAGTAAAATTTTTTTAGTACTATTTTAGCACAGCAAGATACATATCTGCTCCGATAGAGATAATGTTGTGAAGATAAACTTTGATACTGAAATATTGTATTTCTTTGTACAAGAGGGTATGTTATTATTGATTCAGTGCATCACACAGAGATAAACAGGAATTTCCATAGGAGGTTGTTATGACAAAGGGCATCATTTTATATCAATCAAAATACGGAGCAACAAAGAAATACGCGGACTGGCTGGTTGAAGAAACCGGATTTGATTGTATGGAAACGAAGAAAACAACGTTACTTCAACTCGAAAAATATGATATCATAATTCTTGGCGGCGGTATTTACGCTTCAGGCATTTCAGGTTTATCCTTTCTCAAAAAGAATATAGAACACCTGAAGAATAAAAAAATTGCTGTTTTTTGTGTAGGTGCATCTCCGTATGATGATACGGCATTTCAGCAAATTTATGCACATAACTTTAAAAAGAACTTATCCGGTGTACAATGCTTTTATTGCCGCGGTGCATGGGACGAAAATAAAATGAATTTTCAAGACAGAACGCTGTGTAAAATGCTTCAAAAGGCTGTGACAAAAAAAGATACGTCAGCATATGAGCCTTGGGAGGCTGCCCTTATGTGCGCTGTTGGTCAGCAATGTGATTGGACGGAGAAGAAATATCTCAAACCTATCATTGAATATATAAAGGGATAATGTGAATTCCAACAATCGATTAAGCAGCTTATAGATGAATGGAAAGTGGTGAAGAATAATGCTTTGTGATATTGAATATAAGATAAATGATTCAGATATAAAGGCTGCGCCTGACAGTTTTTGTGTGCTGAAAACCCCGCTTACTTTGCTGTTTGGTACAAGCAATATAGGAAAATTGAATGCTATGCGAAGGCATTTGACAGGACTCAATGTAAATATAATAGGCTTGAATGACATTGATATTAAATTGCCTGACATTGACGAAAGCGGGAATAATCCGCTTGAAAATGCTAAAATCAAGGCTCAGGCTTATTATATGGCAACAGGTATACCTGTATTTTCATGTGATTCGGGACTTTATATAAAAGAAGCACCCGATGAGCTCCAACCGGGAGTTCATGTTCGCAATATCGGCGGAAGGTATCTTGAGGACGAAGAAATGATTGAGTATTACGGAAAGCTCGCCGAAGGCTTTGGAGGACAAATGACCGTGCGTTATAAGAACGGCATTTGTCTTGTAAGGAGCGAAACGGAAATATATGAATATATGGGTGATGATATTGCGGGAGAAGAATTTATCATCACATCAAAACCCCATCCATGCAGAACAAAGGGATTTCCTCTTGACAGTCTTTCCGTACATATAAATACCGGAAAATATTATTTTGATATGGACGAGCTTAAGGACCGCTCAAGCATGGATGCGGGGTTCAGAAATTTCTTTATCCGGACGCTTGAATTTTAGTATGGAGTGATAAGCACGCTGGGTAATAAAATTGCAGAATTGTTTATTTAAATATAATTTACACCAATTTAGTGACATAGTAGGAGGAAATATAGAATTATGAGCAATAACAATGAAAAACCATTATTAATTATGTCTGAGAGGTTTGGGCATGATACACTTCTTTCTCTTGCAACCATGGATAACATGCGCCCTGCTGTTCGTATTGTCAACAGCTATTACGAAAATGGAGCATTTTACATCGTTACCTATGCGCTTTCAAATAAGATGAAGCAAATCGAAATGAATCCGGAAGTTGCTGTTTGTGGTGAATGGTTCACAGCTTACGGTGTGGGGGAAAATATCGGTCACCCCCGTGACATGAAAAATGCAGAGCTTATGTCAAAGCTGCGTACTGTTTTTGCTGAGTGGTACGACAATGGTCATACTGACGAAAATGATCCACACACTTGTATTCTACGTGTCCGTTTGACTGAGGGGATTCTATTTTCCAACGGCAAAAAATATGAAATTGATTTCATATGAATTGGATGGCGAAAACCTTATGAATGATATACTTTTTAAAACAGAAGAATTTGTTTTCAGCTATCGTGTAGCCGGAATCCTGATAAATAACGGCAAGGTGCTATTGCAAAGACCCACAAATGATACGGGATTTGCTTTTCCCGGCGGGCATTCCGCTTTTGGCGAAACAAATGCTGAAACCTTGATTCGTGAATTTAAAGAGGAAATCGGTGCGGATATTTTGGTGGACGAATTAAAATGGGTAGCAGAAATATTTTTCCCTTGGGGCAACAAGCCTTGCCATCAAATTTGCAATTATTATGTAGTCAGGATGAACGATGAAACACAAATTCCAAACACAGGAATGTTTATTGGTGCAGAGCAGCTTGAAGGCAGGAATTTTGATATTGAGTTTCATTGGATACCGCTTGAAGAAATAAAAGGGCTTGAAGTATATCCGACGAATGCGGCGGAGCTGCTGGGCAAGTGGAATGAAGGTGTACAGCATTTTGTCTACAAAGAAAAGTAATTTGAGGCATAAATATTTTTTGCATAGGAGAAATATATGGAATATGTAAAGGAATCATTAATAGGAAAATGTGGTTTCTATTGCGATAGCTGCCCTACATATTTACAAGATAAGTGCAGTGGTTGTACAAAAGGACAACAAGC
>DCDU01000192.1:30881-35233 GCA_002316585.1 Firmicutes bacterium UBA1047
GGTGATTGTTTTACGAAAGATTGTGTAGAAAAGAAATGACTGAAATTTCGCGGAGAATGTTTATGCTTTCCTTGCGAAGATATACTTAACCGACCAAATGCTACTGTTTTGGATAAGGAGTGGCTTATGTGGATTAAAAAAATTTATAGTGTCCGCACGCAATAATTAAAATTATAAATAAACAATAGAAAGGTAGAAACAGAAATGTACAATTTTGATGAAGTTATTGATAGAAGAAATACTAATGCATTAAATACAGACGGGTTCCGCAGTTATATTTTTCATGCTGACGACTCTATGAAATTTCCCTTTAAGGATGAGGAATTTATCAGGATGTGGGTTGCAGATATGGAGTTTGCAACGCCGCAGGTAATTATTGACGCAATGAAGGAGCGTTTGGATAAAAGGATATTCGGGTATACGAGAATATTTTCGGATGATTATTACAATGCTTTTTCAAGCTGGTGCACAAGAAGGTACGGATGGAATTTTGAAAAAAAGCAATTGGTCATGTCTAACGGTATTATACCTGCACTATATGAGCTTGTTGAATATATTTGCAAGCCTGATGAGAAGGTTCTCTTTTTAACTCCTTCATATGCATATTTTAAATATGCGGCAGATTTCAATCATCGTGATGCAGTTTGCTCAGATCTTATAAATGATAACGGATATTATAAGATTGATTTCGATGATTTGGAAAAGAAAGCATCCGATGAAAAAACGACTCTTTTTATTTTATCCAGCCCTCACAATCCGTCAGGCAGGGTATTTACTGAAGAAGAGCTTGTAAGATTGGGAGAAATATGTGTAAAGAATAATATGTGGATTATTTCTGACGAGATTCATTGTGATTTGTTAAGAGTGGGTAAAAAACATATTCCTCTATCTAAATTATTTCCTCATTATGATAAAATAGTTACATGCATGGCACCAAGCAAAACATTCAATATGGCAGGATTGATGATTTCAAATATAATTATACACAGTGAAGAATTAAGAGAAATCTGGCTTTCAAGGCATTACAATTTTGACAATCCATTAAGCGTTGCCGGAGCTCAGGCAGCTTATGAAAAAGGAGAGCCTTGGTTGGAGGAGCTAAAAGTATATCTTGATAACAATTTTGAATTTACAAAGGAATATTTAAGGGAAAACCTGCCAAAGGCTAAGTTTGAAATTTCTGAAGCTACTTATCTTGCATGGGTGGATTTAAGCGCATATTTCAGCAAGGATGAAGACCTTCCTATGTTTTTTGCATATAAGGCAGGTGTTCTGTTAGAGGGTGGAAATATGTTTGTGCAGAATTCGGATAGCTTCATAAGGTTAAATCTTGCCTGCCCAAAATCTATGTTGGCAGAAGGCTTGAAAAGAATTTGCGATTCAATTAATAAAAAGACAGAAGGCTAAGTTCATTTTGAATTGTAAAATGCTTGTTTAAAAAAACTCTCAATCAGTTGTTTTGATAAATAGTATTTGGAGGGGTCAGAATGAAATACGAACCAAAGCTTGAAAAGCAGATAATGTGTCCGTTGGAGTATTTTCTGAATACTTGCGGAGGCAAATGGAAATCAAGGATTATCTGTGTATTATCTTCGGAAGATAAAAGACGGTACAGTGAAATAAGGAACGAGTTAAATTCCATTACAGATGCAGTGCTTGCTACAACGCTTAAAGAGTTAATTTCTGATAAAATAATTTATAGGATACAACATAATGAGATACCGCCAAAGGTAGAATATTATCTCACCGAGATAGGAAAATCCACTCTCCCGATTTTGCAGGATATGTGCCAATGGTCCACAACCTATTCGGATGAAATATTAGATAAAAAATTACCCATATGCATAACTTGTAAACAATAATGAATATTTTAAATTAAATATAATGCCTTTATGAATAAATGGATGGATTATGACAATCATAACCATCCATTTACCATATATTAGTGACGGGCAAATATCAGCTTATGGGAGCATTTGCTTCAGGCTGAGCAGAATTGTTCCCGGTTTCCGTATCTAAGTAGGTATAACATAAATACCAAAAAGGACAATCGTAGCCTAATGCTTCCTTGTTGTTCATTCTGCTGATTATTTCTTCGTATGAAGTTGCATTGGGTACTAAATAAGGGTCTCCCGGTCTCCACCCTGAGGGAGTATTTAAGTTATAGTTTTCCTTAATTTGAATAGAGTCAAACACTCTTACCAATTCTTCAAAATCTCTTCCGGTAGATACGGGAAGGACGTTAATAGCTCTTATACGGCCTGAGGGGTCTATTATGAATGTATCCCTGACCGTTTCGATATACAATCTGTCCGGGTTTAACATACCGTACAGCTCTGATACGGCTAAATCGGCATCTGCAATAATAGGGAAGGGAATTGTTACCCCCGTTTTCTGGTAAATATCATATACCCAAGCTAAATTAGCATAAACATTATCAGTGGTCAAACCGATAATACTTGCATTCCTTTCTAATAATTGGTCGTAATGTTGTGCTGCATTTATAATTTCAGTAGTGGCAACTCCATCAAATGCTGACGGAGTGCTGACTAATATTATCCATTTGCCTCTATAATCAGACAATCTGACATAACCAAAGGTGGACAGAGCCATAAAGTCAGGCGCCAACCTTCCGATTGTGACACATTCTGTCGTTCTTTCTAATTTACTTACATTATTTAAATTATTATATGAAATCATGACATCTCCTTATTACTTAATTTGGTATATTTTATGAAACTAAAAGCAGAATGTTAATTGACCGACAGCAGATCAAATTGAATTCAATATTATTATCTTGACATGGATCGGCACTGCACTAAAAAATGAAATTAAATTTTGCTAAGTATACTGCAGTAGATAATTTAAAAGACTTTCTAAGTGGTAATCCGATTAATATTGTTAATAAATAAAAAGAAACCCTTAATCAAAAATGTTATGTTGATTAAGGGTTTAGTTTAAAACTATTCCTTATATGCCAGCAGCCCGGAAATTGTTTTAGATGTATCCATGACAATATTCTTAATAATATTAACGTATTCCATTGACATTCGGGTCGTAGGACCGGATACGCTTATTCCTGCAATATACTTTCCGGAATAATCCTTTATACCCGTAGCAATGCATCTTGCACCGAGTTCACATTCTTCATCGTCGAGTGCATATCCTTGAGTTCTAATTTTTTCTAATTCTTTTATCAGTTCTTCTTTACTTGTAATAGTGTTTGGAGTTAACGCTGCTAATCCTTTTGATGCTATCATTTGATTAAGTTGTTTAGAATCATAGTTTAACATCATTATTTTTCCAACTGCTGTTGAATGTAAAGGTGCTACTTTTCCTATGCGCTGAGTAATTTTAAGAATTCCATCGGGACCGTCAATTACATCCAAATAAACAACTTCCATATCTTGTTCAATTGATAAACATACTGATTCTTTACATTTTTTTGAAAGTTCAAGCAAATATGGATGAGCAATGTCTCTAATATTTATTTGCGAGCTCACAAGTCCTCCTATCAGCATGAATTTTAGTGAGAGGAAATATTTTAATGTATTAGGGTCCTGACTTGCATAACCGCAGGATACTAAGGTATTGACAAGTCTTAGAACTGTGCTGGAAGGCATGTCTACCTTCAATGCAATGTCTTGAAGTCTAAGAGGCTCTCGGCTTTCTGCCATTATTTCTATAATTTGAAATGTCTTTTCCACAGACTGATTAATTTTTGATAATTTCTTCATTGTATCCTCCAAAAATAGTTTTTACAATCTATGATATTATAGCATAAAATAAACAATATGTTCTATAATAATTTTTCACAATTTTCATTTCTAAAAATAAATTCTACAATGTAAAATAAAGGCGATTATACCTTTACTAACGTTAGCATAATCAGTTTTAGATTTTGTATAAATTATGAAAAACTTTCTAATTAGTGAAAATTATATTTGAATTGTTATATTAAAATCACATTTTATTTTTATTATATTATTTGATTTGATAATTTTTAATCATTTACGGTATTTGTATTAGGAATTAACGCTTAATAATTGAAACACTGTTTTTTACCGGCATAAGGATTGGTGCGCTAAATAAAAAAATAATAGTTGACAAAGGTTTGTTTAGGAGTTATCATGTATACATAAAAAATCGAAATATAGTTTCACTATGTAAAATTATAATGTGTATTTAATTGTTAACTAATTAATTTAGAAAATTGTAAATTAATGATGATTACTATGGATAAAATCTAATAAAAAATAAAATAACAACAAAAAGTAAATAAAGCTAAAAACAAATAAAATGCCGATTTAATGGTAACCTTAATACACCTACGAACATTGAAATATCAATAA
>DCDU01000192.1:35376-35758 GCA_002316585.1 Firmicutes bacterium UBA1047
GAAGGGATTATACATAAAAAGATTATACAAAAACCCGATAAAATCAACGTGTTTAGGTAACTAATAAGTGTCTAAACTATAAATTAAAAAGGAGGTAGGATTGAAAAATCAAAATTAGTTATGATTCAAGGACAGACACCTACAGTAAGAACAATTAACGCTCAAATGGGCTGAGAAACAGTTGTATCTGGATGTCCTATGATATTAGGGATTTTGTGATAGATTTATTGATATTTGCAAGAGAAAAGGTCAAAATATTGATGTATTATCGGCTAAAGTAAGAATTAATCTAAAAACGTTATCGGAAACAATGTAACTAAATGCCAAAAAACATTTAAGGTATGAGAAGAAAACAGAGAAATTAATAAAAAGATTGAAAGAG
>DCDU01000192.1:35887-43339 GCA_002316585.1 Firmicutes bacterium UBA1047
AATTAATAAAAAGATTGAAAGAGGAGAGTAAAAAATGGATAAGGTTTCTTCTAATAAATCAACTGCAAAAAAGAAATGGCTTAGAGTACCAAACACTCCAGCATTAATGCTGTTCGTTATTTTAATAGTAGGTATACTCACATATGTTATTCCGGCAGGTGAATTCGAAAGGGTGTTTGATGAAGCTACAAATAGAACATTGGTAGTACCCGATACCTTTACAACAATGGAGCAGACTCCAGTAGGGATAGGTGGAATATTATCATCAGTATTTGAAGGATTAGTAAAGGCATCTGAAATTATCGGTTTCGTTTTTGTTGTTGGTGGTGCTTTTGCTATAGTTCAAAAAAGCGGAGCAATAGATTCAGGATTAGGAAAATTAATAAAGAAGTTTACGGGTCGTGAATATTTGCTAATTAGCATTCTGATGATTGCATTTAGTATAGGCGGCGCTACATTTGGAATGGCTGAGGAAACATTGCCATTTGTTACTATATTAGTTGCCACTTCTTTGTCAATGGGGTTCGACAAGGTTGTAGGAGTAGCTATGATATTAGTAGGAGTATATTGTGGATACTCTGCAGGTCCTTTAAACCCATTTAATACTGGCGTTGCCCAAGGCATTGCAGAATTACCGCCATTTTCTGGAATAGGTCTGAGGATAGCATTGATGGTTGGAAGCTTAGTTATTGCCATTCACCACACAATTAGATATTGTGAAAAGCTAAAGAAAGATAAGAAAGGAATAATAGTTAAGGATGATGAATTTACGATAAATGATGAAGAACAATTTAATATGGAGATGAATTCCCAACGTAGATTGATATTAATTATACTGGTAATTACTATAAGTGTTTTAGTCTTTGGAGTGTTAAAATATGGATGGTACTTTTCAGAGATATCAGCATTATTCTTTGCAATGAGCTTGGTTGTTGGATTGATTCTATTTAAAGGTAATTTTGAAAAATTTGCAGATGAATTTATAATAGGTGCAAGTGGTATGGCTGGAGCTGCAATCCTTATGGGTCTTTCCAGAGCAATTTTAGTAGTAGCAGAACAAGGCCATATAATGGATACTATTGTATATTACATCTCTATACCATTATCAAACTTAAATAATGTATTCGCTGCCTGGGGAATGTATATAGCTCAAGGATTTATAAATTTCTTTATACCTTCATCATCAGGACAGGCAGTTGTCGTAATGCCTATTATGTCAGCTTTGAGTGACCTTTTAGGGGTTACAAGACAGGTTTCGGTTCTTGCGTTCCAAGCAGGCGATGGCTACTGGAATATGATAACACCTACTCACTCAGTTGTAATGGCTACTTTAGGGCTGGCAGGTCTTTCATTTAATAAGTGGTTTAAATTTGCGCTTCCACTTGTAATTAAATGGTCATTGTGGATAATGGCTGTATTAGCATTTGCCGTATTTACAAACTGGGGACCATTCTAATTTCAAGATATTTATTTAAAAATTTAAAGGAGATAAGTAACTCACCTGGTATTATATAGGTTATACCATAATGCAAATGATGGATAATTTAATTTAGCGGTTTTACTTGTATAATACTAAGGTGATTCACTTTATAAACTTTTAAGGATTCGTAATTAAGCGAATATTCAATTATATTAAAGAAAGGGCTTAAAATTATGAGAGTTACCAAACATCCTATTTTAGGTAATTTGGATGAAAATCCAAAGATAGTAAACATAAGTGTTGATGACAAGATTATTCCAGCTATTGAAGGCGAGCCTGTAGCTTCTGCGCTTATGGCCTCGGGGATAAGGGTTATGAGAACTACCCCTAAGTACCATCACCCTAGAGGAATATTTTGTGCTATAGGACGCTGCACTGATTGTGCTATGACAATAGACGGGGTTCCAAATGTCAGAACTTGTGTTACAAAAGTTAGAGATGGAATGAAACTAGAGACTCAAGAAGGATTAGGAAAATGGGGTGATAAAAAATGAAACATAACAAACAGGTAGCTATAATAGGTGCAGGACCTGCCGGATTATCAGCTGCACTGGAAATTGCAAAACATGGGGGGAAAGTAGCTGTTTTTGATGAAAATGATAAACCCGGCGGTCAGCTGTTTAAACAAATCCATAAATTTTTCGGTTCAAGCTTTCATGGAGCAGGGGTCAGGGGATTTAGGCTTGGCGAAGAACTTTTGTCTCAATGCAAGGAACATGGAGTGGAAATCTTTTTAAATACTGTGGTATTTGGTTTGTTTCCTGATAATGAAGTTGGAATAGTACAAAATGATATTGCCCATACAGTAACGGCGGATAAGATATTAATTGCAGTTGGCGCTTCTGAGAAGCCTTTATCATTTCCAGGTTGGGATTTGCCAGGGGTAATGGGTGCAGGAGCAGCTCAGACAATGATAAACATCAACAGAGTACTTCCAGGAAAGAAATACCTTATGATAGGCTCTGGTAATGTTGGCTTAGTAGTATCGTATCAGATTTTGCAGGCAGGTGGAGAAGTTGTTGGTATAGTAGAAGCGATGCCAAATATAAACGGTTATTCTGTACATGCAAATAAGTTGATGAGAAAAGGCGTTAAGATATATACTTCTCATACCATTAAAGAAGCAAGAGGAAAAGATCAGGTCGAGGAGGCCGTAATAGTTGAAATAGGTCCGGACTTTAAGCCCATAGAAGGAACTGAGATTACTTTAGATGTTGATACGGTATGCTTGGCAGTAGGACTGACTCCTGCATTGGAGTTATTAAGAATGTCTAATTGCCAGTTAGTACATGTATCTAAATTAGGGGGATTTTTACCATTGCATAATGACAATATGCAAACGACAAACTCTGATATATATGTTGCCGGAGATGTAACGGGTATAGAAGAAGCAAGTACAGCCATGGAAGAAGGAAGACTTGCTGGAATATCAATAGCAACTTCTTTAGGACTTATAAATGAAATAGAAGCAAATAAAATAAAAGACGAAATCAATCAGAGAATTATAGATCTAAGATCTGGTCCTCATGGAGAAATTAGAATGAAATCTAAACAAGATGTTTTTAGGAGGTATGAAGAATGGGTGAGTCTATAGTTTTTAGAGATCATATGCATTGCATTAATGACAAATATTCTTTTGATACTTTCCTGGAAGAAAGAATAAGTAAGGGTCCGTTAGCTATTATTGAATGTTTTGAGGAAATACCATGTGATCCTTGCAGAAATTCTTGTTTTAAGAATGCCATATCCTTTGATAAATCGATAACTTCAATTCCTAAATTAGATATTGAGAAATGCTCTGGATGTGGAATTTGTGTAGCTAAATGCCCTGGCATGGCTATTTTTATAGCGGATGGCTCATACTCGGATGATGAAGGATTAGTCTCTTTACCTTATGAGTTTTTACCATTACCTAATAAAGGACAAGCTGTTAAGGCTACTGACAGATATGGTAGAGTACTATGCAACGGAGAAATATATAAAGTAAAAACGTCTTCTAACTTTGATTGTACTGCAGTAGTAACTATTAAAATTCCAAAGGAATTTATTATGGAAGCTCGCGATTTTATATTGATATAAAGGAGGTGCGAAATATGAGTGATGAAATTTTAATCTGCAGATGTGAAGAGGTAACCGAGCAAGAAATTAAAGATGCTATAAAAAATGGCGCTTCAACTGTCGATGGAGTAAAACGTGTTACAAGAGCCGGTAAGGGTCTTTGCCAGGGCAGAACATGCAGATGTCTTGTAGAAAATTTAATATCAAGAGAAACTAAAACTCCTGTTGAGGAATTAGAATATCCAAATAATAGACCACCAGTTAGAGTTATGAAGGTAAAGGCGTTAGCTGAGTTGGATAAGGAGGACCAATAATGAAACGAGAAGCTGAAATAGTTGTTATCGGAAGTGGAATCATGGGTTCAAGTATTGCATATAATCTTGCCAAAGCAGGAAAAGAAGTTGTTGTTTTAGAACAAAATGAAATTTGTAGTGGAACATCAAGCGCAACTGCAGCTTGGCTTTGGCCATCGGATAAAACTCCGGAACACTACGGAAGATTAGCTTGGCATTCTATGGAAATCTACAAGAATTTAGAGGAAGAACTTGGTGCAGATTTTGAGTATACGATAACAGGAAGCCTTGAATTAATATGGACCGAAAAACAAATAGAATCTGCTAAAAAACTGATAGAATTAGAAGAAAAGTTAGGACATGAAGTAAAAATTCTTACGCAAGATGAAACAATTAAAATGGAGCCGGTCATAAATCCTAATGTATTAGGAGCTATTTATTGTGAAGAGGATGGGAATTTAAATCCATTTCTATTGGTTAATGCATATATACAGGCAGCTAAAAGACATGGTGCAGAAATAAATACGAATACAAAGGTTCAAGATTTAATAGTTAAGGGGAATTCAATAAAGGAAATAGTAACAAATAAGGGGAGCATTAAACCTGGTCTTGTAATATGTGCTGCTGGAATGTATAGTAAAGAATTGGCAAAGAAAATAGGTGTTGATATACCTATACATCCTGAAAGAGGCTTTTGCCTTGTTTCAGAAAGACTGCCAAAAATGTTAAATACAACAGTATGCGGTGCGAGGCAAACTGCTTCGGGAAATATAGTTTTTGGTTTTGTTAAAGATACTGTAGATTCAATTGATAGGAAGATGTATTCAAGGGGAATGCAAATGGCAGCAAACGATATAATGAGAGATATGCCTAGCCTGGGAGATATCAATATAATAAGATCTTATACTGGTATTCGTGTTATACCTGATGATAAGTTTCCAATATTAGGTCCATCTGAAATAATTGATAATTTCTGGTTGTCAGTTACTCATAGTGCTGTTGTATTTAACTGTGCACTTTCCGAAATAATCGTACAGTTGGTAAATGGTGAAAGAGATACGGATTCAATACCATACTATGCATATAAACGTTTCATTAAGTAATCAATTATATATTAAACTGCAGTTTTTATCGAATGATAATATAACAATAAGTGAAATGGAGGGTTAGATTTGAAATTTGGAAGATATCTTAGCGTAATAGTTACGCCTTTTTATGAGGATAATAGCATAAACTATGATGAAGCTATAAGATTAGGAAAAACCATGGTCGATAATGGAGTAGAAGGTTTGATAATAGCAGCAACTGGGGGAGAATCTGCTACTATGAAGCTTGAAGAGAGAATTGAATTAACTAAGGTAATGAAAAACGCATTTAATGGGCAAGTTCCTATAATAGTTGGGACAGGTACTAATAACACAGAAGACAGTAAAAGAATAACTAAGCTTATAGAAGAAGCGGGTGCAGATGGAATATTGCTTGTTTCTCCATATTATAATAAACCATCTCAGGAAGGTATTTATCTCCACTTTAAAGCTATTGCTGATTCTACAAAATTACCTGTATTTTTATATAATGTTCCTGGTAGAACTGGTATAAATCTATCTCCTGAGACAATTGTAAGATTAGCAGAAGTACCTAATATAGTAGGAATGAAAGATGCTTCAGGAAATATAGATCAATTGACTAAATTACTTCGCGCTGTACCAAAAGATTTTCATGTTTATACGGGTGATGACAATTTAGCTATCCCAGCTTTAAGTATAGGAGTTTATGGACTTATAAGTGTTGCAGCTCAAGTAGCAGGTAAGGAAATCAAAGAGATGCTTGATGCTTATTGGTCAAAAGATATTGAAAAAGCAGCTAAATTACACCAATATTTATTTCCATTATTAGATGTATTATTTATTGAATCAAATCCTGTTCCCACAAAGGTAGCATTAAATTTAATGGGATTTAAAGTCGGTAATGTACGCCTTCCGCTTACAATGCCAAGTAAAAAACATACTGAAGAAATAGCTAAAGTATTAAGAGAGCTTAATTATATGGAAGAAATTAATATTTCTGATAATTTGTGGGTGTGAAATTATTGAAAATTTTATCTATTAGGATTTTAAAGGTATAAAAAAATAAATATATTTAACTATTAATAATAATTTGTTTATATAGGATTGTTACTGTTATTAAACTAATAGAATAGTTAGTTTCTTAGCAGTTCTTTTTTTCTATATTGATAATAAAAGCCGTCAATGTAGTATCAATTGAATTTTAATATTATATATAACACTGTGCTGTCAGGCATGGCTACTTTCAAAGCAATGTCATTAAGTCGTAGTGGTTTCTTGCTTCCTGCCATTATAAATTAAAATTCTAAATTATTTATTGACAGAAGTTAGATTAAGAGTTATTATATATGTGCAATAAAGAAATTGAATTTTACATAGTGAAATAAACAAAATAATAGTAAATATAAAATTAAAGAAGGAGTAATAATTATGAAAAATCAAAAATTAGTAATGATTCCGGGACCAACACCTACAGTAAGGTCAATAAACGATCAAATGGGAAGGGATACGGTTGCATTCGGAGACCCGGTATTTGTCAAGGATTTTAGCGAATTGATAGCTGACTTAAAGGAAATGTGGAGAGTTGACGGCGAATGCTTTGTTGTGGCAGGCAGCGGTACAATGGCAATGGAAATGGCGATTTCCAATGTTACAAAAAGAGATGATAACGTGTTGATAGTATCCAATGGTTTTTTTGGAGACAGATTTATTGACATCTGTACAAGAAAAGGGCTTAAGGTAGATGTATTGTCGGCTGAGTGGGGAGATGTTGTTTCTCCGGAGGCTGTCGAAAATAAATTGAAAGAAAAAAACTATGCGGCAATTACCGTAACTCATGTTGACACTTCAACAGGAGCAAGAGCACCAATAGAAGAAATAGGTAAGGTTCTTAAGAAATTCCCTGACACAATATATATTGTTGACGGAGTTGCGGCTACTGCAGGGGAAAGGGAATATGTTGATGATATGAATATTGACGTATTGTTCACAGGCTCTCAAAAGGCATTTGGAGTTGCACCCGGACTTGCTATATTATGGGCAGGACAGAAAGCACTGCAGAGAAGAAAATCTTTAGGAACTATTCCCGAATATTATATTGACTTTGAAAAATGGATTCCGATAATGAATGACCCGTCAAAATACTATGCTACACCTGCAGTAAATATGGTTTGGGCTCTCAAGGAATCTGTAAGACTCATAAAAGAAGAAGGAATTGAAGAAAGATACGCAAGACATGCAAGAGTCTCCGACGCCTTTAATGCTGCTCTTGAAGCAATTGGATTTGGTATTTTAGCGAAAAAGGAATACAGATGCTCAACACTTTCAACTGTACTATATCCTGAAGGAATAAATGATGCAGAATTCAGAAAGGTATTGGCTGAAGAAGGTGCTATGGTAGCCGGAGGACTTGCGGCATATGCAGGTAAAATGTTCAGAGTAGGTCATATGGGTAATATTGATGACCATACGGTTTACTCGACAATTGCGGCTGTTGAAAGAACATTGATTAAGTTAGGATACAAATACGAAAAAGGAATCGGTCTTAAAACATTGC
>DCDU01000192.1:43484-46974 GCA_002316585.1 Firmicutes bacterium UBA1047
TCGGTCTTAAAACATTGCTTGAAGCAATGTAATTAAATACTTCTCCTATTTTTACAAAATATAATAAAGCAGCTTAACCAATCGGCTTAAGCTGCTTTATTAATTCTTTTTATTATCTTGTACATTCAATTAAAATTGTTATATAATACTAAGTGAATATAAGATGAAGGTTAACATAATATCTAAGAGAGCAATTATGTACGGGACACTAGGGTATGGGGCTAGGTCATACCCACTGTCTCGGGGAGGGTATGATGTATAAAGTTGACTTAAACAGTGACATGGGTGAAAGCTTTGGGAATTATTCATTGGGAATGGATGAAGAGGTAATGAAATTTATTACTTCCGCAAACATTGCCTGCGGTTGGCATGCAGGTGATGCAATGGTAATGGATAAAACGGTAGCGGCAGCCCAAAAAATTAACATTGCAATAGGAGCTCACCCCGGATTTCCGGATTTATTGGGATTCGGAAGAAGGGAAATGAAGGTTTCATATGAAGAAGCCAAGAATTATATCAAATATCAAATAGGAGCATTATGGGCATTTGCAAAAAGCCGTGGTGTTGAATTGCAGCATGTTAAGGCTCACGGGGCATTTTACAATATGGCGGCAAAGGACAGTCAGATGGCAAGAGCAATTGCAGAAGCTGTTTATGAAGTGGACAAAGAGTTAATATTGGTCGGCCTTGCAAAAAGCGAAATGATAAGAATAGGTAAGGATATAGGACTTAAGGTTGCAAATGAGGTTTTTGCCGACAGGGCATATAATCCCGACGGCACCTTGGTGTCCAGAAATATTAAGGGTTCGGTAATACATGATAAGGAAGAAGCAATAAGCAGAGTAATAAGAATGGTTAAGTCAGGAAGGGTTGCCTCTGTAACAGGTGAAGATATCAATATTCAGGCTGATACAATATGTGTCCACGGTGACAATCCTTCGGCTGTGCTGTTTGTTCAGGAAATAAGAAAAGCATTGGAGAATGAAAATATTAAAGTTGCTCCTATGAGCAGCTTTATAAGATAATCAGGAGACTATCATGTATGAAAAAGCAAAATATCTGATTTGCGGCGACAGTGCTCTGAATATGGAATTCGGAAATGAAATAAGTGAAGAAATAAATAAAAAAATCAGGGCGGTTGCAGCATTAATCGAAGCTGAGAAAATATCGGGAATTAATGAAGTTGTTCCAACATACCGCTCCTTGATGATTCATTACAATCCCTTAATAATCGGATATGAAGAATTGGCAGGCATTTTAAAAGTAATGGAAGAAAATATAAGCAGCATTGAAATTTCCTCGCCGGAAGTAATCGAAATACCCGTTCTTTACGGCGGTCAATACGGACCTGATATAGAAAATGTGGCAGTGCATAATAATCTGACGGTCGAAGAGGTTATTGACATCCATACCTCAGCTGAATATTTAATATATATGCTTGGATTTACTCCCGGCTTTCCATACCTGGGAGGCATGGATAAAAGAATTGCGGCGCCGAGGCTTCAGTCTCCGAGAACTAAAATACCCGCAGGCTCTGTGGGAATAGCGGGAGAACAAACGGGAATATATCCTGTCCAAAGCCCCGGTGGATGGCAGCTTATAGGAAGTACGCCTATTGATATTTTTAATCCCGAAAGAGAAAATCCCATATTGCTTAAATCGGGAAACTATATTGTTTTTAAAGGTATTGATGAAGAAGAATATATGAAAATTAAAGAAGAAGTCAAAAACAATACCTATAAGTATAAGCTTTACCAAAAGGGGGTCAAATGGGACAAATAAAAATTATAAACCCCGGTCTAATGACAACGGTGCAGGATTTAGGCAGATATGGCTACCAGCAATATGGAGTATCGGTTTCGGGAGCTATGGATTATGTTGCCGCAAGATTGGCAAATATTTTAGCAGGCAATGATGAGAATGAAGGCTTGCTTGAAATAACACTTATGGGACCTGCGATAGAATTTTTGAGCGATGCTGTAATTGCAATAACCGGCGGGGAAATCGGAGCCTCAATAAATGATGCGCCTGTCTGCATGAATAAAAGTATAGCTGTAAAAACGGGAGACGTATTATCCTTTAAGGGAATAAATAAAGGCTGCAGATGCTATGCTGCATTTGCCGGAGGTATTGATGTTCCTGTCGTTATGGGAAGCAAATCTACATTCCTAAAGGCGGAAATCGGAGGATATGAAGGAAGAGCATTAAGGACAGGAGATATTTTAAATACCGGAGCTTTGGCTGGATTGCCCTTTAGTCTTTTGGAAAGAAGGGCGGAAAGCTTTTACGACTATGGCAGCGGCAATGTGAAATTAAGAGTTGTTTTGGGTCCTCAGGAGGATGCCTTTACAAAGGAAGGAATTGATGTCTTGTTTTCCAATGAATATTCTGTTACAAGCAACAGCGACAGAATGGGATATACCTTAGAGGGAGCCGCAATAAGGCACAGGGACAGTGCGGACATAATATCCGACGGTATTGCAATGGGCGCAATTCAGGTTCCGAGCAAGGGAAACCCCATAATCATGATGGCAGACAGACAGACTACGGGAGGCTATACAAAGATTGGAAATGTTATAACCGTTGATTTGCCTAAAATAGCACAAGCAAAGCCGGGAGATAAGGTTGTATTTGAAAAAGTCAGTCTTTCCGAAGCACATAGATTATATAAGAATCTGGAGGAAAAATTTATTTCATTGAAAGCATCACTGAATAATAAAAACATTAAAAATTATAATATTAAAATAAATGATATAATATATGAAGTAAAAATAGAAGAGATTGAGTAACATAATTATTAATAACATCACAATGTTATTAATAACATCATGATGTTATTTATTATATCAACGATTAATTAAAGGGGATAACAATTGAAAAGCTTACGTATGAGAAACTTCAAAAAGGTTGAATATTTAAATGAATTTGATGAAATTGAAAAAATAATACAATACAATTTAAGCAACAGGGGGCTTGACAAGGTTAAATTACACGGTCAGACGGAGAATTGCGCAAATTTTTTAAGCTTAAGCAATACTGCGGTAATCGTAACGGGATTTCCGGTTAAATCTGCCGGAGTGGGTGAAACCGACGGACCTCCCGGCGCATTAGCCCTGGCATATGCGCTAAAAAAATTAAATAAAAAAGTAATAATTGTTACGGATAAATATTCAGAGGCTTTGATTCGGGCAGGCGCGAAATCACTGCGGCTTATTGCGGAAATATATATTTTTGAAGAAGGCAGGGAAGAAGAGCAATCAGAAGAAATAATAAGGAAATATAAGCCGGAGCATATTATTGCCATAGAGCGTCCCGGAAGGAATGCTGACAACAAATGCTATTCCATGTATGGCGAGGATATTACATCCTATTGTCCAAATACAGATATTCTTTTTATTAAAGCCAAAGAAAATAACATACCTACATCCGCCGTCGGTGATGGAGGAAATGAATTGGGCATGGGCAAGATAAAGGAAATTGTAAAGAAAAA
>DCDU01000192.1:47114-47358 GCA_002316585.1 Firmicutes bacterium UBA1047
AAGAAAAATGTAAATATGGGAAATGTTATTTGCGCTCAGTTTGAAACGGATAATCTTGTTGCCGCAGGAGTGTCTAACTGGGGGGCATTTGGAATATGTGCAGGATTATCAATATTAAACGACACAGCTCTTATGCTGAATGAAGATGAATACGAAGAACTGATGAGGGAAATTGTAAAAGCAGGTGCTGTAGACGGGTGCAGCAAAAAAAGAGAAGTATCCGTTGACGGGATTACCTATGAAG
>DCDU01000192.1:47580-49356 GCA_002316585.1 Firmicutes bacterium UBA1047
AAGGGAATGATTAAAATTAATTACAGAGACATGCCTCCGAAGGAAATAAGAAGATTAATAAGAGAAGAAATAATAACAACTCCCACTGCCGGTATGTGCAGGGGTTATGCACAGGCTAATTTGGTTATACTTCCCGAAAAATATGCCGGGGATTTTAAATTGTTTGCGGAATATAATCCAAAGCCTTGTCCCATACTTGAGGTAACCGCGACCGGATGCTTTACAACAAAAAAGGTAGCTGAAAATGCAAACATTATAACTGACATACCGAAATATTTTGTTTATAAAAACGGAGTTAAGATTGATGAATGCTATAATGCAAAGGAATATTGGCGTGATGATTTTGTATGCTTTTTGATAGGATGCAGCTTTTCTTTTGAAGAAGCATTGATTAAGGAAGGAATAGATGTAAGGCATATTACTATGGGCTGTAATGTTCCAATGTATAAAACAAATATTCAGTGCAGGTCTGCGGGTGCTTTCAGCGGACCCTACGTCGTAAGCATGAGACCTATGAAGGCGGAAGATGTTCAGAAATCATATGAAATAACAGGGAAGTTTCCCCGTGTTCACGGTGCACCCATTCATTCGGGAAATCCTGAGGAAATCGGAATTAAGGATATTAATAAACCTGACTACGGCGATGCTGTAGAAATAAATGAGGGAGAAATTCCCGTATTCTGGGCATGCGGAGTTACCCCCCAGGCGGCCATAGAAATTGCAAAGCCTGAAATTGTAATAACACATGCGCCCGGTCATATGTTTATTACAGACATACTTAATGATGATATAGAAGATGCCTTAACTCCATATGTTTAAGTTTATTTATTTTTATTCAAATAAGTTAAACATACTTTTATAAATAGTATATATGCTATAAATTTTATAATTTCAAATACTATATTAAAAATAATCATACCACTAAACGTTATATCCATATTTATTTGCTCCTTTTTTATATATTAGTTGGCTTAAGCTACAGTTATAATTTGCAGTAATGGTAACTTATTTCCGATTTAATTACAAATTAAAAAATGTTATACTCCTTATTCTTATAAGTGCCAAAAGGTATGGACAAAAATCTTAAAATTCGTTATAATGAAAATAGCAATCAATTAAAATATACATACATAATAATTATATTAAAATAGGAGGTTTTTAAATGAGTAAACCAGTATTGTCAGCACATTTTGAATCAAGAGTTCCTTCGGATGTAAGGCTGGCACAAATGAAGTATGCAGAGCGTAAAGTTAAACCTGAAGCAGTTATTAATGTTGGAATCGGTAACGTTTCACTGCCTACAAACCCGGCTATGCAAAAAAGATTATTTAATTTAAATGCACCTGAAAGTCCATTTAACAAGGGAGTAATCAGATATACGGCAACAGGCGGATTTGATGAAACTCAGGAAGCATTTAAGAATATCTTGAAATGTGAAGGATTCGACACAAGCAAATTAAATGTTACGGTTACGGACGGCGGCTCAACGGGAATGGAACTGTTAATAATCGGAGTTTGCGGACCTGCGGGAACAAATGAAAAGCCGCTTATGATGATTGACCCTGCATATACAAATTATATTTCCTTTGCTGAAAGATTAGGCCGCAAGACTGTTACGGTTAAGCGACATATGAATGAAGATGGTAAATTCAGCCTTCCGGAAATTGACAAAATAGAAGAAACAATAAAAGCAAACAATCCGGGAGCACTTCTCGTTATACCTTATGACAACCCTACAGGACAGCTTTATGACAAAGAAACCCTTAAATCACTTGC
>DCDU01000200.1 GCA_002316585.1 Firmicutes bacterium UBA1047
GCCATACAGGCAGCCAAAGCAAGAAAGTCGGATATATTGATATGCGATACTGCAGGAAGGCTTCACAACAAGAAGAATCTCATGAATGAGTTAAGCAAAATTTTCAAAATTCTTGACAAGGAATTCAGCGAGGCGCACATTGACGTATATCTTGTAATAGATGCAACAACCGGTCAAAACGGCATAGTGCAGGCTAAGCTGTTTAAAGAAACATGCAATATCAACGGTCTGATTTTAACTAAATTAGACGGAACAGCAAAGGGAGGCATAGCGTTCCCAATTGTAAATGAACTGAAAATCCCAATTAAATATATCGGTGTGGGAGAGCAAATAGATGACCTTCAGGACTTCAACGCCCAAGACTTCGTTAATGCGATTTTTGAATAGTTATGAAGAAGTGCCGGTTGGTAATTGTTCCAACCGGCACTTAAGTAATAAAATAAGCAATTTATTTTATGTATTCTTTGGAAAAGGAATCAAGCGTGCTGCCGCTCATTCTGTACACTCTTATGTCCTTAACCATTTCTGCTCCCCACTTGATATACTTGTCAATAGCGGAAATATTCCAATCGTGAACCCACCATTCAAGGCGTTCACAATCACGTTCTTTGGCTACTTCAGCTAATCGTGACAACATAGCCTTGCCAAATCCTCGTCCTCTCATATCCGGTTCAATATACAAATCTACAAGGGCAATTCCTGGCTTGCCTAAAAATGTTGAGAAACTGTTATGAAAAAATGCAAATCCAACAGGCTTATTAAAGAAATCACCTATAAGAGCTTCGGCTCCGCACCTATCAAACATATATGTTTCTAAAGTTTCTATAGTTACGCTTACTTCATCCAATTCATTTTCGTAAAGGGCAAGCTCTCGAATGTATTTGACTATTAAAGAAGCATCCTTCTTTTCCGCAGAACGAATTTGGAAGTTTTGAATATTTGTTTTTATAGACTCCATTATATCCCCTCCATTATTGGGTTATTTTAATTTTATATCCTTGGTATAGCGTTGTCAATATTATGAGAAGTAATAACCTTAATGACTAAAGATTTTTTTGACCGGAAACATATCCGGCAAAAATGAGTATACGCAAAAATAATTAAAAAAACTATTGACAAAGTATTTATAATGCGGTACAATTCACTGTCAAGCAAAATACTTTACAGAGGTGGATATGTCGGGGAAAAATTTTATATATAGCATCCTGTATGATTATTATGGAAATTTGCTTAAAGACAATCAGGCAACTATAATTGAATTGTATTATAACTTAGACTACAGCCTATCGGAAATTGCTGAGGAAATTAATATCAGCAGGCAGGGAGTTCATGATGCGTTAAAAAGGGCTGAAAAGACTCTGACGGAATATGAAGATAAAATAAAGCTTCATAGCAAATATGTTAAATTCAGCGAAGCGGCAGAAAATATTATACAACTGTCTTCAACAATTGATGATGACAAATATAAAGATATTGCAGAAAAAATTAAGCTTGAAGCGGTCAAAATAATTAATGAGGGGTAGCAATGTTTGAAAATTTATCTAATAAACTTCAAAGTGCATTACAAAAGCTTAGGGGCAAAGGAAAATTAACCGAAAAAGATATAGACTTGGCTATGAAAGAAGTTAAGATGTCGCTTCTTGAAGCGGATGTTAACTTTAAGGTTGTCAAAGCCTTTATAAACAGTGTTAAAGAAAGATCCTTAGGTTCTGAAGTAATGGAAAGTTTGACTCCCGGACAGCAGGTTGTAAAAATAGTTCATGAAGAGCTTGTGAAAATAATGGGGCAGGGTGAAAGCAAGCTTAAATTCAATCAAAATGATATAACATGCTTTATGATGTGTGGACTTCAGGGAGCAGGAAAGACAACCGCAGCAGGAAAGCTTGCAAGAAAGCTTAAAAAAGACGGAAGAAGACCTCTTTTGGTGGCTTGTGACGTATACAGACCCGCAGCTATTAAACAATTGCAGGTGGTTGGTCAAAGCGTTGATGTTCCTGTTTTTGAAATGGGAGATAAAACAAGTCCCGTAACCATAGCCAAAGAAGCAATAAACCATGCAAGAAAAAACGGAAATGACGTAGTAATAATAGATACCGCGGGGAGACTTCATATTGACGATAATTTGATGGATGAATTAGTTGAAATCAAAGATACGGTGAAGCCCGATGAAATACTGTTGTTGCTTGATGCAATGACAGGACAGGATGCAGTGAAGGTTGCGGAAACATTCAACTCATATTTAAACATTACGGGAGTAATACTTACAAAGGTTGATGGTGATGCAAGAGGAGGAGCAGCTCTTTCCATAAGAAATGTTGTAGATAAACCTATAAAATTCTTGTCTGTAGGAGAGAAAATGGATCAGCTTGAAACATTTCATCCCGACAGAATGGCATCAAGAATTTTGGGAATGGGCGATGTTCTTTCAATTATTGAAAAAGCACAGGATGCTTTTGATGAAAAACAAGCATTAGAGCTTCAGAAGAAATTGAAAACTCAGGATTTCAATTTAGAAGACTTCATGACACAGCTTCAGCAGATGAAGAACATGGGGCCTTTAGACGAGCTTTTGGAAATGGTTCCCGGGCTTGGAGGAAACAAAAAGTTAAAGGGACTTAAAGTTGATGAAAAAGAATTGGTATATACTGAAGCAATTATTCAGTCCATGACTAAGAAGGAAAGAATGAATCCTTCAATAATCAACGGAAGCAGAAGAAAAAGAATTGCTGCGGGAAGCGGAACATCGGTTCAAAGGGT
>DCDU01000126.1:0-715 GCA_002316585.1 Firmicutes bacterium UBA1047
TATTATGGAGTTAGCACTCAATCAAGGAGAGTGCTAACAAAGAAAAAAGAGGTGATGAAGTGTCTTTGGATAAGAGAAAAGTAAAGATTTTAAAAGCTATAATATCCAGCTATATTGATAATGCGGAAGCAGTAGGCTCAAGGACAATTTCAAAAAAATATGAGCTTGGAGTAAGCCCTGCCACCATCAGAAATGAGATGTCTGATTTGGAAGAAATGGGTTTCTTAGTTCAGCCTCATACTTCATCGGGACGAATACCAACAGATAAAGCATATAGATATTATGTGGATGATTTGTGGAGAAAAGTTAAAACCTCAAAAAATCCTAATTTTGATCAGCTGAGAGATATTATTGAGGATAAATCAAACGAATTAGATGAAATATTTAGAAATTCCGTTCGAATTTTGTCCCAATTTACAAGATATACTTCATTTATAGTTGCACCTCAGCTAAAGCAATCTGTTATTAAAAGAGTGCAGATGGTGCCGGTTTCAGATACAAAGGTATTGCTGCTGATAATATTGCAGACTAATATTGTAAAACAGGTAATGCTGAGATTAAACAGCCCCATACCTTTCGACCAGATGGAAAAAATCTCGGAATCTCTTACTGAAAAGATATACGGCTATAAATTGGAAGATATTGATAAAATTAAGGATAGTTTAATAAAAGAGCTTTACTATGTGAGAGAATCAAGCAATGATGCATTGATGGA
>DCDU01000126.1:943-2459 GCA_002316585.1 Firmicutes bacterium UBA1047
GAATATAATGATGTAGTTAAAGCAAGAGAATTTATTTCATTTGTGGAGGATAAGGACAGTGTGGCTAAATTACTGCAGTATACAGGCGAAAATGATTTAGACATATGTATAGGCAGTGAGAATAAAAACTATGAGTTAAGGGATTGCAGCCTTATAACGGCGACCTATAAATTCAACGGCAAGCTTATCGGCAGAATAGGAGTAATAGGACCTACAAGAATGGATTACAATAATGTAATTTCAACGGTTAAATCTATCTCGGATGCTATAAGTGAAATAATTAATCAGAACTTTAACGGAGAAAGCAAGGAGTGAAGAAATGGCATTAAGTAAGAAGAGAGATGAAGTAAAAAAAGAAGCTGAACAAGAATTAAAAGAGCAAACAGAAGCAACAGAAGCAACAGAAGCTAATGAAGCGGCGGAGACAGGAACAATCGATGATACTGTGTCTGAAGAAACAAAAGCAACAAGTGAAACATCGGAAACTGAAGAAATAGAAGCACTTAACAATAAACTTTTAAGACTTCAGGCAGATTTTTTAAATTTTAAGACAAGAACCGAAAAGGAAAAGTTTACAGCATATGGAGATGCGGTTTCAGGCGTTATTTGCGATTTACTTCCCGTAATTGACAACCTTGAAAGAGCAATTGCCGCAGATAATTCAGAAACAGACAACTTCAAGGAAGGCGTGGAGATGGTGTATAATCAGCTTATGGGTATCCTTGAAAAAAAAGGATTAAAGGAAGTTGAAGCACTTCACAAACCTTTTGACCATAATCTGCACTACGGTGTGGCATTTGAAGAATGTGAAGACTACGATGACGGCATCATAATCGATGTTCTTCAAAAAGGGTATACTGTAAATGATAAGCTGATAAGACCTGCAATGGTCAGAATATGTAAAAAATAAGAAGCCCTGACGAGTTCCCGAAATATACGGCGCAAGTAGTAAATGTTTTGGTGAATGAGACTGTGCATTATAAATAAAAATAATAAAATTAAATTCAAATCATAAATGGAGGAATAAAATGAGCAAAGTTATAGGAATTGACTTAGGAACAACAAATTCTTGTGTATCTGTAATGGAAGGCGGGGAAGCCGTTGTTATAGCTAATGTGGAAGGTAAAAGAACTACTCCTTCAATTGTAGCATTTACAAAAGATGGTGAAAGATTGGTTGGTGAAACAGCCAAAAGACAGGCAGTTACAAATCCGGACAGAACAATAGCATCCATTAAAAGAGATATGGGTTCCGACAGAAGAATTAACATTGATGGAAAGGCATACACACCACAGGAAATATCAGCATTTATACTTCAGAAATTAAAAGCGGATGCAGAAAGCTATCTTGGTGAAACAGTCAGAGAAGCAGTTATTACAGTACCTGCATATTTCTCAGACAGTCAGAGACAGGCAACAAAGGATGCAGGAAGAATCGCAGGCTTAGAAGTAAAAAGAATTATAAATGAACCTACAGCAGCAGCTTTGGCATATGGTGTTGACAAAGAAACACATAT
>DCDU01000126.1:2566-2721 GCA_002316585.1 Firmicutes bacterium UBA1047
ACACATATGCAGACAATCATGGTTTATGACCTTGGAGGCGGTACATTTGACGTTTCAATACTTGAAATAGGTGACGGAGTATTTGAAGTTAAAGCTACATCAGGAAATAATAAGCTTGGCGGAGATGACTTTGACCAGGTAATTATAAATTACTT
>DCDU01000126.1:2945-3928 GCA_002316585.1 Firmicutes bacterium UBA1047
AAAGAAGCGGCAGAAGCAGCTAAAAAGGAATTGTCAAGCGCAATGACTACGACAATCAATTTGCCGTTTATTACTGCAACTCAAGAAGGTCCGAAACATATGAACATGGACCTCACAAGAGCAAAATTCAATGAATTGACATCATTCTTAGTTGAAAAGACAATAGAGCCGGTTAAAAAGGCAATGTCGGATGCCAAATTATCAGCAAATCAAATTGACAAAGTATTATTGGTTGGCGGCTCCACAAGAATTCCTGCAGTACAGGATGCAGTAAAAAGACTGACAGGCAAGGATCCTCACAAGGGAATCAACCCTGATGAATGTGTTGCATTGGGTGCGGCAATTCAAGGCGGAGTATTGACAGGGGAATTCGGCAATGATATACTTCTTGTTGATGTTACGCCATTGTCATTGGGAATTGAAACATTAGGCGGAGTATTTACAAAATTAATAGACAGAAATACTCGTATACCTACAAAGAAAAGCCAGATATTCTCAACGGCAGCAGACAATCAGCCGGCAGTTGATATTCATGTATTGCAGGGTGAAAGACAAATGGCTGCGGATAATATTACATTAGGAAGATTCCAGTTATCAGGCATAGTTCCGGCACCGAGAGGAATTCCTCAGATTGAAGTAACATTTGACATAGATGCCAACGGTATCGTAAATGTAAGTGCAAAAGATATGGGAACAGGCAAGGAGCAGAAAATTACAATCACCGCTTCCACGAAAATGTCTGATGCAGATATAGAAAGAAAAGTAAAAGAAGCCGAACAATTTGCAGAAGATGACAGAAGGAAAAAAGAAGACATTGAAGTTAAAAATAATGCAGATACATTAGTATATCAAACTGAAAAAACACTGAAGGATCTTGAGGGAAAAATTACCGAAGAAGAAAAAGCTTCGGCACAAACAGCCGCAGATGAGCTTAAAAAAGCAATCGAAAGCAACAATACGGATTTAATGAAAGAAAAAACCGA
>DCDU01000033.1:0-8359 GCA_002316585.1 Firmicutes bacterium UBA1047
GGAGGTTCATGCATGAACCTCCCTAATCTTCTCACTCTAATATCCTCACTATTTTTATTATATCATATGAATTTTTACTATTCAATAATCAAAAAAATTTACACATTAATGCTCTCATTAATATTAAGTATTATTACATCCGATAACTTAATTTTGCTTTTAAACAATTCCGGATCAGCATTAATAAGTCCGAATGTGTTATAATGTATGGGCACTACAATCTTTGCTTTTATAAAGTCCGCCGCCTTGACAGCATCATCTATGTCCATGGTATAATTCCCGCCTATGGGAAGAAATGCAACGTCAATTTTTTCATCCTCCAATAACTTCATATCATATGTAAGCCCCGTGTCACCGGCATGGTAAACTTTTTTACCGTTTACATCTATAACAAATCCTCCCGGGTTGCCTCCGCAGATTATATTTCCGTTTTCTGATATGCCGGAACCGTGAAGGGCATTGGTCATTTTTACTGTGCCGAAATCAAATTTTGTTCTGCCTCCAATGTGCATGGCATGGGTTCTTAGTTTAAATTTACCTAAATATGCGGCAATTTCATGATTGGTAATAATCAATGACTTGTTTCTCTCTGCTATTTCAACTGTATCTCCTATATGATCACTATGTCCGTGGGTTACAAAAACATGAGTTATGTTACTTAAATCATCGATGCATGTTTTGCACAAAGAATTTCCTGTTATAAAGGGGTCAATAATTCCCTTAAAGTTTCCTTCCTCAATTAATAATGCGGAATGCCCTAAGTAAGTAAGCTTCATTTAATTCACCTCTTTTATTTTTATTAACTATATAATAGCTTTATACTATAATAAAATCAACATTAAAAAAAGAAATCTCATTTGAGGTTTCCGATTTATAAGGGGACATTCCCATATGACAAGGGGTGACAACAACTCCCCTTGCCATTTTTAATTGTTCTCTAAGCTGCGTCAGGATTACAAAACCTCCTCCTGTTTTTTCTTTCCTAAATATGCCTCCTGAATTTTTTCATTTTTGATAAGTTCTGAAGCTGAGCCTTCCACTGTTACTTTACCTTGCTCCAAAACATATGCCTTATCCGCAATAGATAATGCTTTAAATGCATTTTGCTCAACTAACAAAATTGTTTTTCCCATGTTTTTTATTTCAATTATAATATCAAAAATAGTATTTATCAATAATGGCGCGAGACCCAATGAAGGCTCGTCAAGAAGTATCAGCTCCGGGCTTGACATAAGTCCCCTTCCCATTGCAAGCATCTGCTGTTCACCTCCCGAAAGTGTCCCCGCGATTTGATTTTCTCTTTCCTTTAATATGGGAAAAAGTTCAAATATCCTTTTCATATCTTTTTCAATACCACTTTTATCGGTTCTTAAAAAAGCACCCATATTTAAGTTTTCTTTTGCGGTAAGGTTTGCAAAGATTACTCTTCCTTCGGGAACCTGGCAAATCCCCGCTTTAACTATCTTATGAGCCTGTTTTGGAAGCTTTTCGCCCTTGTAAATTATTTCTCCGTCCTTATATTTTACAATACCGCTTACAGCATTAATAAGGCTTGACTTTCCTGCTCCGTTAGAGCCAATGATCGAAACTATCTTACCCTCAGGAACTTCTATGGTCACTCCCTTGAGAGCATGAATTCCGCCATAAAAAAGATTTAAATTATTCACATTAAGCATGACTCTCCTCCTTCCCAAGATAAGCTTCAATAACTTTCTTATCTTCCTGGACTTCCTTCGGAGTTCCGAGAGCCAAGGGTATGCCGAAGTTAAGCACAAATATTCTGTCGCAGACACCCATTATCAAATCCATATGATGCTCAATTATAAGAACAGTAAGCTTAAACCTGTCCCTTATTTCCTTAATTAATTGCACTAACTGTATTGTTTCCTCAGGATTCATGCCTGCTGCAGGCTCATCAAGCAGCAAAAGCTTGGGCTCTAATGCTAAAGCTCTTGCAATTTCGAGCTTTCTCTGTAGGCCATAAGGAAGGTTGGATGCAATAATATCCTTGTAATCCCACAAGCCCATTAATTTTAACAACTCGGCAGTCTTATGATTTAATATTTTTTCCTGAGACTTAAACCTTCCGAATCTTATAATAGAGTCATAAATACTGTAATCAACTAACTTATGGCACGCAGTAAGCACATTATCATAAGCCGTCAGCTTTTTAAAAAGCCTTATATTTTGGAATGTCCTGGTTATTCCCATATTCGCTATTTCAAAAGGCTTAATATTCTCTAATTTCTTGTCGTAAAAATAAATTTCTCCGCTTGTAATGCTGTAGATTCCGGTTACTAAATTAAAAATGGTAGTTTTTCCGGCACCGTTTGGACCTATCAAACCAAAAATTTCACCTTCTTCAATATCGAAGGTAACATTATCTACAGCAGTTAATCCTCCAAATTGCTTTGTTAAATTTTTAAGAGAAAGTACACTCATGATTTTACCTCCCCTTTATGCCTGCTTTTTTCAATTAATCTTATTATTCCTTTAATACTGAATTCTTTTCCTCCCATAAGCCCCTGAGGTCTTGTAATCATAATAAGTATTACTGCAGCTCCATACAGCACAAGTCTCCAGTTCGAGAAGCTGCGCAAAAGCTCAGGCAAAAACGTAAGGAGTATAGTGCCCACAACACTTCCGGATACGCTTCCCAATCCTCCGAATATTACTATTATCGTTAATTCCGTAGATTTAACCATCTTGAACATGATGGGCTGTATATATCCTAAGTAATGTGCCATCAAGCCTCCCGCGACACCTGCATAAAAGGCACTTATGGCAAGTGATGTAAGCTTATACTTAAAAACATCTATTCCGATAGTCTGAGTGGCCAATTCTTCTTCCCTTATCGCAACCATATTTCTTCCGTGCCGGGACTTAATAATCAGCACCAATACCGTTATGGCAATCACATTAATTATTATTACATTTGTCAATGTTGTTGTTCCTTGCGTCGGTATATTAGGAAGTCCTCTTGCTCCTCCGAAATACTGAACATTGTCAAGAATTAGCCTTATAGCTTCGCCAAAGCCTAAAGTTGCAATGCAAAAATAGTCCCCCTTTAAATTTAAAGTTAACCTTCCTATAATCAGACTGACTATCATAGAAACCAAGCCGCCTGCTGCCAATGCTATATAAAAGTGCAGCCAAAACATTGATTGCGGTAAAATGTTCAGCTTCATCGTAACTGTGGCAGCCGTATATGCTCCGATTGCCATAAAGCCTGCATGCCCAAAAGAAAACAAGCCTGTAAATCCCGTAAGCAAGGATAAACCTAATACTGTCATTAAATTTATACCTGATAATATCAAAATTCCTGATACATAACCCCAGCTCATACTTTACCTCCTAAGCCTTGTCTTCCGTTGTTTTACCCATCAATCCCGTAGGCTTGAAAACAAGTACGGATATAAGAAGTGCAAAAGCAAGCAAATCCCTGTATTGTGATGATAGATACCCGGAAGTCATCGTTTCTATAAGACCAAGGAGTATGGAGCCTATTACAGCTCCCGGCAAACTTCCCAAACCTCCGAAAACCGCGGCAATGAAAGATTTCGTAGTAATATTACCGATTTGGGGATACACGGTATATTTCATTCCGAAAAGCATGCCTGCCAAACCTGCCAAAAATCCTCCAAGCAAAAATATTATGAATATAACCTTATCAACATTAACCCCCATTAGGGTGCTTCCTTTAATACTGTATGATGTAGCCCTTATTGAAAGTCCAATTTTAGTTTTTTCTATTATATACATCAGTCCTATCAAGCTTAAAGCCGATATTATAAACATTAATAGGTCAATTCGCCCTAATGCTATATTTCCAAGCATTATTGGCGTTGTTGAAAAAATAGCAGGATAAGACCTGAAGGTAGGTCCTATTGGAGACGCGATTACAATATTCTCCAAAAATATTGATGCCCCCATAGCGGATATTATAAAGTAAAGGAATGGTGCATTTCGTTTTCTTAGGGGTCTGTATACTATCTTTTCCATAGTCACGGCCAATAACCCCGCACCCAATGCAGAAATTATAAACGCAATAAAAAACGGCACATTCAGCAATGTAAGACAGAAGTATCCTATATATGCTCCTATCATAATAACACCGCCATGAGCAAAATTAGAAAAATTCATTATACTGTATACAAGAGAATACCCCACAGACATTAAGGCATATACGCTACCTAAGGACAAACCGTTAATAACTTGCTGTAAAAAATAGCTCATGATACCTCCTCTTTAATTTAAGGCGGGTTAAACCCGCCTATTAATTATTGTAAACCGTATTTTTCCTGGAATATGTAATCCGCACTTTCAATTTTTACTATAGCAGCTTCTTTTCCAACCGGATTATGATCTTCGGGACTTATTTTAATTGTTCCCGTTACTCCCTGTACGGTTACTTTTGCCAAAGATTCGGTAATTTTTACCGGGTCGTCACTCTTAGCATCTTCTATTGCGGCCTGCAGAAGAAGGAATGCATCATGAGCCATATAGCCGTTTAACTCCATAGGAAGATTGTATTTGGCAGTATATTTTTCTTGAAGCGGTTTTACCTCCGGGTCATTGAAATCTAAGTGATTTACTACATAGCTTCCCTCAATTGCATCTGCCGCCATGGTCATTAATTGCTCTGAAGGCCATCCGTCACCTCCTATTAAAACTGCATCAATTCCTAATTCTCTTGCCTGATTTGCACTTAATGCAACCTCCTTATAATAGTAAGGCATAAGTATCATATCGGGATTTGCATCTTTTATCTTGCTTAACTGTGGTTTAAACTCAACATCTCCTTCTTTAAAACCTTCTTTTGCTACAATCTTTCCGCCTTTTTCTGCAAATGTTTTCTCAAAGAATTCAGTAAATCCCTGTGAATAGTCGCTTGCAACGTCATAAAGCACAGCAGCATTTCTAAGCCCTAATCTGTCATATGCATAACCTGCCGCTACTGCACCCTGATATGGGTCAATAAAGCAGACTCTGAAGTTGTAAGCTTTTACCGAGCCGTCATCATTAACGGTAACCTTTGGGTTTGTTGCAACTGTAGCAATATCAGGAACCTTGTACTGTTCAAGAACAGATGATATGGATATTGCCTGACCGCTGGCATTAGGACCGATTATTGCAACAACACCGTCTTGTGTTATAAGCCTCTTTGTTGCATTTACAGCCTCTGCTGCATCCCCCTTGGTATCATAATAAATGCCTTCAACCTGTTTTCCAAGTATACCTCCATTGGCATTTACTTCTTCAATTAACATTTTTACCGTATTGCTTTCACAGGTTCCCCAAACTGCTTGGTCTCCTGTCAAAGAACCAATCCAACCTATTTTAATGGTCTCTTTCTCTTTCTCTGCTGATGTTCCGGTATCACCGCATGCTGTAATAATCATTGTAAAAATCAATAGCACACTGATAAGCGTTAAAAACTTCTTACTCATAAAACCCTCCTAAAATTCATAATTATAAGTTTATTCACGGAAACGGGTCATGTAAACGTTATAGTCTATTTTATTATAAGCTTTTTGTAAAATAAATACAAGTTACATTATTGTTATAATATCCCAGACAGCACATTGACTGTAAAAAATCGTGAGATATTTCTTCAAAATTCTCTAAGAATCATAAAATTTGTGCAGTTTTATTTAGTTGATTTTAAGGTATAAAGTGATATAATATACTTCATATTATTGGCACTATGTACAATGCTTTATGCCTTGGAGGTTGACATGGAATTTCTTGTAGGATTAGATATCGGTTCTACTACAGTTAAAATAGCTGTATTAGACCATAATGGCAATATAATATATAAGCAGTATGAAAGACACTACTCTGATATAAAAAATACTGTTACCGAAATAATAGACAATTCATCTGAGTATCTTAAAAACAGCTTTATTAAAATAAGCGTTACAGGCTCGGGTGCAATTGACGTGTCTAAATACTTGGGTATTCCTTTCGTTCAAGAAGTTGCAGCTTCAACATCGGCAATAGAAAAATATATGCCCTCCACGGATGTTGTAATAGAGCTTGGGGGAGAAGATGCAAAAATAACATATCTTTCAGGAAACTTGGAGCAGCGCATGAACGGCTCTTGCGCAGGCGGTACAGGGGCATTTATTGACCAGATGGCTGTATTGATGAAGACAGATGCTTCCGGATTAAATGAATTGTCAAAAAAACATAAGACCATTTATCCTATTGCATCACGCTGCGGTGTATTTGCCAAATCAGATGTTCAGCCGTTGCTAAATGAAGGAGCAAGGCAGGAAGATATTGCCGCATCTATTTTTCAAGCTGTTGTAAATCAAACAATAAGCGGGCTTGCACAGGGAAGACCCATTAAAGGAAATGTTGCCTTTTTGGGCGGTCCATTGTTTTTCTTGTCTGAGCTTAGAGAAAGATTTAAAGAAACCTTGGAGCTGGCGGAAAATACCGTATGCCCTGACGATGCCAACTATTATGTTGCCATCGGAGCTGCATTGATGTCAGTAAATAATAAAGAAATAAGCTTCAATAAGTTTTATAATAATATGAAAAATACAATGAAACATTCAAGTTTTGAATACAGAAAAAAGGATTTGAATCCTTTATTTGAAAGTGAAGATGAATACAATAATTTTTTAGATAGACACAATAAACATAAAGCAATAAGAAAAAACATTGATGAATACTCGGGACTTGCATTTTTAGGTATTGATGCCGGTTCAACAACAACAAAATTAGTTCTGATTACGAAAGATGGTGAAATACTTTACTCCTACTATGGCAGCAACGAAGGAAACCCGCTGAATTCTGCGGTTAATGCAGTTAAAGGTCTTTATGCAAAAATACATAAAGGCATTAAAATTGCATATACAGCGGTAACAGGTTATGGTGAACATTTAATAAAGGCTGCTTTAAATGTGGATGTAGGTGAAATTGAAACTGTAGCTCATTACAAAGCTGCAGATTTCTTCTCAAATGGTGTAGACTTCATAATAGACATCGGCGGTCAAGATATGAAAAGCATGGTAATTAAAAACGGCGTCATAGATTCAATCATGCTTAATGAAGCCTGCTCATCAGGCTGCGGCTCATTTATTGAAACTTTTGCAAAGTCATTGGATATGTCTGTTCAGGAGTTTGCAGAGGCCGCAATATTTTCTAAACACCCGGTGGATCTTGGTACGAGATGTACTGTGTTTATGAATTCAAAGGTTAAGCAGGCTCAAAGAGAAGGAGCAACATTAGGCGATATTTCTGCCGGAATTTCTTTTTCCGTAATTAAAAATGCCTTGTTTAAGGTTATAAGATTAACATCACTTGAATCATTAGGAGAAAAGGTTGTTGTACAAGGAGGCACCTTCTACAATAATTCGGTTCTTCGCGCATTTGAGCAAATAACCGGCCGTCAGGTCGTAAGACCCGATATAGCAGGTATCATGGGTGCCTTTGGTTCTGCAATTATTGCCAAAAACAGTTATGAAGAAGGTATGGAAAGTAAATTTGTTAAGGAAGATGATATAGATAATTTCTCCTTCAATACATCTATGGAAAGATGCGGTCTTTGCACAAACAACTGCTTATTAACCATAAATAAGTTTTCTGACGGAAGATATTATGTATCCGGTAATCGCTGTGAAAAAGGTGCTGAAAAATATACAACCGTTGTTAAAAAGGAATCCATGCCAAACTTATACAAATATAAAAACCAACGTGTTTTCGGTTATAAGCCATTGCCGGTAAATAAAGCAAAAAGAGGAATTATAGGCATTCCGAGAGTTTTAAACATGTATGAGGATTACCCTTTCTGGTTCACGTTTTTTAATGAATTAGGATACAGAGTTGTGCTCTCAGGTATATCAAGCAAGAAAATTTATGAGCTTGGAATGGGAACCATTCCCTCCGAGTCAGTTTGTTATCCGGGCAAAATAGCACATGGCCACATAACCGACCTTGTAAACAAGAAGGTGAAAAAAATATTTTATCCTTGTATTTCCTATAATATAAAGGAAGATGAAGAAGCAGGAAATCACTTTAACTGTCCGGTTGTAGTATCCTATCCCGAATCAATCGAGGCAAATGTTAATCTTAGCGGAGTAAAATTCTATAAGCCGTTTTTAACACTTAATGACAAAGGAAGACTTATTCAAAAGCTTTATATGGAACTTGGAGAATCAGAAAACCTCACATTGGACGAAATCAATTCTGCGGCTGAGAAAGCTTACGATGAATTGTTTGCTTATAAGTCAGATGTTGTAAATGAAGGGACAAATGCTTTGAAATATTTAAGGGAAAATAATAAGCACGGCATTGTTCTTGCAGGCAGACCATATCATGTAGACCCTGAAATTAACCACGGCATCGC
>DCDU01000033.1:8522-9167 GCA_002316585.1 Firmicutes bacterium UBA1047
GAAATGGTTGAAAACTACGGTTTGGTTGTATTATCCGAGGATTCTTTGGAAAATTTATATCCTATCGAAAGACCCCTTCGTGTAATTGACCAATGGGCATACCATACGAGACTTTATAAAGCAGCCACCTATGTATCAAATACCGATGACTTGGATTTAATACAGCTAAACTCATTTGGCTGCGGGCTGGATGCGGTTACTACGGACCAGGTAAGTGAGATACTTGAAAGAAACAATAAAATATATACTGTAATTAAAATAGATGAAATAACTAATCTTGGTGCAGTCAGAATACGTCTGCGTTCATTGTTGGCTTCTATTGAAGAAAGAAAGAAAAACGGCGTTGTTCATAAACGTTTAGATAATAAAACTGAAAGAGTTGTGTTTACTAAGGAGATGAAGAAGAAACACACCTTACTGGTTCCTCAAATGTCACCTATACACTTTCAGTTTATAGAAACCGCTGCCAAAGCATCAGGCTATAATGCCGTTGTTCTTCCGGCAGTTGATAAGCAAGCGGTAGATGCAGGACTAAAAATTGTAAATAATGATGCTTGCTACCCTTCAATAATTGTAATAGGTCAATTGATTAATGCATTGGAGTCGGGCAAGTATGATTTAAACAATATAACACTTATGATTTCC
>DCDU01000033.1:9347-9856 GCA_002316585.1 Firmicutes bacterium UBA1047
ATTTCCCAGACAGGAGGAGGCTGCCGCGCAACCAACTATATAGGTTTCATCAGAAAGGCTTTAAAGGATTTGGGATATGATAATATTCCTGTTGTTTCTTTTAACTTGGTAGGGCTTGAAAAACAACCGGGATTTAAGCTGACAGCCGGATTTTTAAACAGGCTTGTAATGGGTATAGTAATCGGTGACACTTTAATGAGAGTCACCTACAGGACCAGACCATATGAAAAGGTTAAGGGCTCTGTAAATAAATTATATGATAAATGGATTGAAAAATGCCACTTAGCTGTCAAGTCAGGAAATCTTTTAAATTACAGGAGTGTAATAAAGGGAATAGTTCATGATTTTGATAATATAGAATTGGATGAAAGCATTCTTAAACCTAAGGTGGGTATTGTAGGTGAAATACTTGTTAAATTTCACCCCAATGCAAATAATGATGTATTCTCTCTGTTGGAGGAGGAGGGTGCAGAAGTTGTAGTTCCGGATTTATTGGATTTCTTCTTATA
>DCDU01000033.1:9995-10231 GCA_002316585.1 Firmicutes bacterium UBA1047
TTGGATTTCTTCTTATACAGCTCAATTAACGGGGTAATTAAATATGATGAGCTGCTCACAGGCACAAAAAAATCCAAGGCATTGAGCAGCATAGCTGTAAAGGCTATCAACATGTACAAAAAACCCAGCGTTGATGCATTCAGAAATTCAAGAAGATTCACTACTCCTGCAAGTATCAAAGAGCTTGCAAACAAGGCAGAAAAATTCTTATCTCTTGCCAATCAGTCAGGAGAAGG
>DCDU01000122.1:0-2738 GCA_002316585.1 Firmicutes bacterium UBA1047
TTCAAGCTTTGAGTATTCGGCAAAAACTTCTCCTGTCTTGGAGGTGATATAAAACGGCTTCATATTGTTTAACACTTTTGCCATAATATCATCCCTGCATTGTTCGCATCTGCAAACAGAACTATAGACCGGGTCGGATAAAACCTTGTCAAGATACTCACCGACAACTTTTTCCGTGTAATTTATTATCATATTTTCCCCCTTAAAAATTTATTCTGATTTTTCTCTGTACATACCCACTACCGAAATAATTATATCATTATAATAATTGTTATTGTCTATATCTTGAAAGCTATAGTATTTATTATATAAAGAATTCATATATGCTAATTCCGAATGGGTCGGATTTAATCCGTAAAGTGTATTTATGGCATACACAACTTCTCCCCGTGTTATGGGCTCGTCCGGGTAAAAGTAATCTGAGCTGCTCAAAACCAAATTTCTGCTTGAAATTTTAATTATTTCTTTTTCAGCCCAATGACTATGCAAGTCAACATAATTCTTGTTTGTGGATGCGGGAATATCATTCAATAAAGACTTATAGTCGCTTATTTTGGTAAGCATTTGGCAAAATTCGGCTCGAGTAACCGGATTGTCAGGCTTGAAGGTTTTATCCTTGTATCCGGAAACATATTTTTTGCTGCTTCCCATTGATATATAGTCTCTTGCCCAATGCTCCTTTATATCCGTAAACTTAGACTTTAAATAAGAACTGCTGTCATAGGGCAAATTGTTAAGCCTGCAGAAGATTGTAACCATTTCTGCCCTTGTAATTGAAGAATCCGGGCTGAACTTCTCCGAACTTTTACCGTTCATGTATGCCGGAAGAATATTTTCAAACAATTTTACCTCTTCAGTTTTATTATTATATTTAATACCTTTATTTTCAAACAGCTCATCGGTGTATTTAAAGTCATGAACATCCAATTTAATAGCATGCCGGGTTTTAGAGGTTTTCAGTCTTCCTTTTGTTTTTACTTCTACATTTTCAACAGTCCGGTTTCCCTTCTTATCCACAATTACAAAAATATATTCGCCGTTGTATATTATTTCTTCAGGATGATTGTATTCCGCTTCTTTGCCGTTTAAGGCTACATATTTTCCGTCATATGTAATAATATAGCTTAAGCCGAAGTCGTCTTCCGCCTCTATTGCAATCATATCATCATTATAAAACTTCCAATCAACGGAAGGTCTTCTGAAATCAATATCATCTATATTAATGTTAAATATATGCTGACTGTTATCAGATTTAATCAGGACTTTATAATTTCCGTTATCGTTATAAATATCTTTCGGGGGGGTCACGGTATACACTTCATTATTTGTAAAGTTATAGCCGAAATACTCTACAATTGTGCTATAGTCATCATAATTGACCGGTGAAATATAAATTAAAAGATAAAACTCACCGGATTTTACAATTTTATAATTAAAGGGTTTTTCGTCAATTTTAATTGATAAATTATAGGGTGTATTATTTTTCAGATTTCCGATGTAATAGTTTATTTCGTTTGAAACAGAGGTGCCTTTAGGAGTTGTTACGGTTCTCAGTTTATTTAGCCGGAGATTAAAAACAATTTGTTTCTTTTCATAATCATACATCAGCTTGGTATCTTTGGGAATAATTTCTTCGTCATCATTGCCGCCGGACTCTTCGATATTTTTTACATTGTAGACAAAGGTTTCTTTTTTACTTCCGTCATAAACCGTAAAAGGATAGCTTCCATTTCTGTCGGCTACATAAGAAGCGCTGCTTCCCTCAATAAAATATCCGGACGGAAGATATATATAATAGGTGCTTTGTTCATCTTCATCAACGTTGGAATAATAAGGGGTTAATGTAATCTGCTTAAAATTTGTTCCGGGTACATCGCTTTCCAAAAATTTTCCCCTTAATTTTTTACCGGGCAAGCCGTATACAATATTTAAACTGCTTACCAAAAGCATTGCTATAATTATAAATAGTATTGTTCTTTTCATACTTACTCCTCTAATCTTTGTATATCTGCAGCTGTCTTATATATAAATATTTTGTAATCATATCTTCATAAAAATCAGGCATTTGCTCAAACATACATCCATAATTAACTATAGATAATTGCTTTGTGCTATTATCGTATGTTTTATCAATTCTTATAACCTGAGCCTTTAACAAGATGGATAAACTGTTTTTGTAATGAAAATAGAAGCTGATTACATCGTTTATGAATAACTCGTAGTTTGAAGAAATCAACATTCCGCCTATGCTTAAATTGAGAAGGTTGATTTTCATATTGGGGAAATCCTTCGTAACATTTTCGTCATTTCTGCATATGCTCTCTACGTAAAAGGATAGATCCGCTCGTACCTTCAAAGAGCTTCTTCTTTCAAAGGCAGGTTTTTTCCTTGTTATGAGAGCATTAAGCTGGTTGACGGTGGCTATGTTGACATGGCATAAGTATTGAGATATCCCCTTAAGCTCATTATAAATTTCAATAATGATTTCTTTGCTTGAATTTAGAACAGGCAGATTTGTTCCTTTAACCATTATTACTTCCGGGCTTAAGCTAAGCAGATATCCCTTACCGATAAGGTTTTTATTCATATCAAATATTTTTACTGATTTGTCTGAAAACATGATAATCTCCTAATCCCCTAGGAATCTTTAGGCATTTTAAAATTAAGGAAATATACATAAATTTCCACAATTGAGCTGAAAAGCTCTTCGGGAACTTCACTGCCTATATTCAGCTGAG
>DCDU01000122.1:2809-10509 GCA_002316585.1 Firmicutes bacterium UBA1047
TCTTTAGGCATTTTAAAATTAAGAAAATACACATAAATCTCAACAATTGAACTGAAAAGCTCTTCGGGTATTTCACTGCCTATATTCAGCTGGGACAGCATTGATGATAAGGATGCATCCTTGTACACGGGGACTCCGTTTTCTTCCGCAATTTCAACAACCTTGTCCGCAACATAGCCTGAGCCGGAAGCAATTACTACCGGTGCGTTGTTTTTGCTTGTATATTTCAGAGCTACGGCATGATTTGATTTTTCTTTAAATTGTGACATCTACACCGTTCTTCCTTTCGGCTAAATTTGAAAAAACTTCGTTAAATCTTCTGACTTTAACACATTCCCGAACATTAACACCTTCTGTTATTATATCATGTTTACTTAAAAGTGCATCTAAATCTTTTTTTATTTTTTCCATATGTAAAGACAAACTGCCCGGTACAAAAATATCCATTGAAATTTTTTTTGCACTTAAGTTTAAAACTGTTTCGAAATATCCTAAATTCTGAATATCAAATGTAATAAAAACCTTGTATGCCTGCTCATATTCATGCTTTGATTTTTTATGCTCCTTGCCTATCCATATTTCCGAAAACATAAACGTACCCTTGTAATTTAGAGGCAAAAACATATGCATCAAAGGAATGTTGACATTTTGACTGAACATAAGTGAGTCTGCCACTTCCTTCATCAAGCTTTTATTGACAGGATTTTCGCTTTCAGCTGCTCCCTTTTTAAGAAGCGTGAAAAATGATTTCAATGATTTGTTTTCAACAGCCGATGCTTCTTCATAAGTGTTTATTAAAGACATTTTTAATGCTTCTATCTGCTTTTCGTCAATATTGAAACTATATTTCAGGTATTCGAATAATTTCTCCAACTCATAGGAAAAGTTATCCTTTTGTGCAAACTCCAGCCTTATTATATTATGAATCAGTACAGACACATAGTCTCTTACTATGCCAAAGTCATTCATTCGTGAAACATACCTTCCTAAGAAAGGAATAATTTCGTCCTTTAATATATTCAAGTTTAAATTCAGGTGCTTCACATCATAAGTCAGCTTTTCGGTCATTTCACTAAATGGAGTTTTTAATACATCCGGAAGATTTTTTGCTATATTTTTAATTGCCGAGCTGATGGATTTATTGGTTTCGTCCACAGATACAAAGCAGTCATAGCTTCTTAGGAAGCTTTGCAGTATAGCTTTAAAGTCCTTATTATCGGTCTCTGTCAATAAGCTTCTCATCTCATTGAAAAATTCACCTTGAAACTTTGTGCAGGTGTTTTTTTGAAATTTAAGAAATTCCAAAATTTCAGAGTCATTCATTTCTATATTCTTAAGAAAAGATTCAAAAAACACGCTTAAAATAGGGTCTTTTTTTATATTTCCGTTGATAAACTGCTTGCTTAAAAGAAGCTTTCCCAAAGGTTCCGATAATACAGGAGAATTTTGCAATGACTTAACAAACTTCTCATAGACGGAATCCGGATTGTAGTTGAAAAGCTCTTGCTTCACCTGATTTTCAGGCTCCTTTTCGGGAGTCTTTGTTACTTTCGCAGGGTCAACTAAATTAATGGGCATTTCTGTTTTTGCTTTTAATTTAGCCACTGCATTTTCGTTTATATGATTATTGGTTTTTACACTTATATTATTATCTAACATACAATCTCCATAATATTCTAAAATAAAACCTATATGTATATATCGGCAAAATATTGTATTAAATAAGCTTTAAAATAATATTTTTATATATTTTTTTATTACATCTTAATAATTTATAAAAAAAGTCGATATAAAATATGAAAGGGATTAACTAAGGAGAAAAGATATGGATAATAATAATTTTGCTGTACTTGATATGTATCTTTTTGAAACCAACTCATTATTGGATCAATTAGATGAAATTTTATTAAAAGCTGAAAGTGAATTAGGATTTGACAAAGAATGCATAGACGAAATATTCAGAATTATGCATACAATAAAAGGTTCATCAGCAATGATGCAATTTGGCAGCATAATGGCAATTTCACACAAAATTGAAGACTTGTTTTATTATATAAGAGATAACGGTATCGAGCAAAAGTTCAATGAAGACCTGATAAATTTAGTTTTTAAATTTACCGATTTTATAAAAGGAGAAATCGTTAAAATCGAAGAAGGCTTAGAGCTTGAAAAAAATATTGAGCCTTTTGAAAAAGAAATATTAGACTTTTTAAATGAAATTACCGGCACTGAAGACGGTTCAGCCAACAAACCGGAAACAAATATTGATGAAGCGGCATTGACAGCGCATGCTCCGGAAACGGCAATTGAGGAAAAAACCGCACTGAAAAATATAAAGTACGAAATAAAAATAATTTTCGATGATGAAATCCAAATGGAAAACCTGAGAGCTTTCATAATCGTGAACCAATTAAGTGAAGCAGATGTAGATTTTAAATATAAACCTGAAAATGTGGACAGAGTTCCGGAAACGGCCAATGAAATAATTAAAAACGGATTTAGGGTGTACGTAAATGATAAGGAATCCTTGGATAAGGCTTTGGATGTGGTGAAAGGTTCACTTAACGTAAAAAATTATACCGTTATAGAGCATAAAGGGGAAATTATACCTGAAAAAAACAATGCTAAAGTTCAAAACGGCACCGCAAAAAGCTGTGATGTTTCAAGAAACGGTTCAAATTCAAAAAACAGCAAACAAAGCTTAATAACCGTAAATCTTTCTAAGCTTGACAAATTGGTTGACATTGTAGGTGAGCTTGTTATTGCCGAATCCATGGTGGAATCCGATGTTGAAATAAAAAAATACAATTCGGAGAGTTTTAAAAAATCCACCAGACAAATGCGAAAGATAACCGATGAACTTCAGGATATAGTAATGTCCTTGAGGATGGTTCCCGTTTCGGGAATATTCCAAAAGATGAAAAGAATAGTAAGGGACATGGGCAAGGAGTTAAATAAGGAAGTGGAGCTGATATTAAAAGGAGAAGACACGGAAATAGACAAAGCCATAGCAGATACCATTTCGGACCCCATCATGCATCTTGTCAGAAATGCCATGGACCACGGAATAGAATCCGAAGATGAAAGAATAAACAAAGGAAAAAACAAGGTCGGAAGAATAGTGCTTTCCGCATCTAACGCAGGCGGAGAAATTCACATTGCCGTAACCGATGACGGAAGAGGCTTCGAACCTGAAAAAATAATGGAAAAAGCAATAGAAAAAAGATTGCTGACAAAACCTGAAAGCGAATACACCCAAAAAGACATATTTCAATTATTGATGCTTCCGGGATTTTCTACCAATGAATCGATAACCGAATTCTCAGGCAGAGGAGTCGGAATGGATGTTGTTAAATCCAATGTGGAAAAGGTTGGAGGAACCGTTGTTTTAGATAGTGAACCGGGAGAGGGAACAGAAATAACCTTTAGAATTCCGCTTACGCTGACAATAGTATCGGGTATGCTGGTAATGGTGGGAAATACCGTATTTATAATTCCGATTAAGAATATTCAGCAATCCTTCAGAGTAGGTGAAAAAGACATTGTTAAAAAGGATAAAAAAAGCGAACTAATAATTATAAGGGAAAAATGCTATCACATATTAAGATTGAATGAATATTTCAATATTAATACCAATGTGACAAACATTGAAGACGGTATATTGATTCTTGTGGAATCCGGACATAACAGCATATGCTTGTTTGTTGATGAAATAATAGGAGAGCAGCAGGTAGTGGTTAAGCCCTTACCGGTGGTATTGAACAAATATAATCTTAAGGAGTCAGGAATTTCCGGATGTTCCATATTAGGTGACGGGAGTATAAATTTAATTTTGGATATCGGAAATATAATAGATAGTATGTAGATATGATTAGACTAACCGACAGTGAATTTTTAGAATTTGTGAAATATATGCATGATAATTACGGCATAGACCTTTCAAAAAAGAGAATATTGATTGAAGGAAGGCTGTCCGGCTTGTTGGATAAAAAAGGAATGAGCAGCTTTTCACAGTACCTTGACAGTATAAAAAACAACAGCAAGGATGAAATTACAATGCTTGTAAACAAGCTGACAACAAACTACACTTATTTTTACAGAGAGGAAAGCCACTTTGACTATTTAAGGGAAGTAATACTTCCCATACAAGAAAAAGAGAATAAGACAAGGACGTTAAATATTTGGAGCGCAGGCTGCTCATCGGGAGAAGAACCCTATACAATAGCAATGGTGTTAGATGACTACTTCAAGTTCAAGATAAGTCAATGGGATATACGTATAACTGCCGGGGATATATCAGAAAAGGTGCTTTCTAAGGCAAGAAAAGGAATATATCCCAAGGACAGTTTAGGTAAGCTTCCCGATTCATACAAAAAAAGATATTTTAAAATGATTGACAGCAATGAATATGAGGTAATTCCGGAAATTAAGAAATATATCACCTTTAAAGCATTTAATTTAATGGATAGCATTTTAGAAAGAAGCATATATGATGTAGTTTTTCTAAGAAATGTAATGATATATTTCAACAGTGAAACCAAAAGGAATATTATTAATAAAATTTACGATGCTACCAAGCCGGGAGGGTATTTACTGATTGGACATGCTGAAGCATTACAAAGAGATAAGTCCAAATATATTTACATAAAGCCCGCCGTATATAAAAAGGAATGACATGACAAATAAAATAAGATTACTGATTACAGATGATTCCCTACTGTTTAGGAATGTATTAAAAAATGAGCTGAGCAAAGACCCAAGCATAGAGGTTATCGGAATGGCCGTTGACCCTATAGATGCAATGGAGAAAATCAAACTTTCAGACCCCGACATTATTACATTAGATATTGAAATGCCTAAAATGGATGGTTTGACATTTATAAAGAAATTAATGTCAGAGCATCCTATTAAAGTTGTATTGGTAAGCTCAATGAATATAAGCGTATTTGATGCGCTGCAGTCCGGGGCGGTAGACTTTGTAAGAAAACCCGATATGTCCTCGGACAATGATTTTCAAGCCTTTATAAAGGAATTGAAAACTAAAATAAAAATTGCATCAATAGCTAAGCTGATTACATTTAAAGGTTTAAAACAAAAAGATACGACTGCTTATACAGGCAGCATGAGCGACAGATACAGAGTTAAGCTGTCAGCAAATGAAATAATTGCAATAGGAGCCTCTACCGGAGGAACCGAAGCAACGCTTAAAATTATTAAGGAGCTGCCGGAAAATTTCCCTCCTATATTGATAACCCAGCACATGCCTGCGGGATTTACTAAAATGTATGCGGACAGGCTGGACAGAATATGCAATATTGAGGTTAGAGAAGCCGTTGACGGTGACAGGGTAAGACAAGGGGTTGCATTGCTTGCCCCCGGGGACAAGCAGATGAGGCTTAAAAAGGATGAGAAGGGCTATTACGTAGCTTGCAAGAAAGGTGAAAAAGTAAGCGGGCATTGTCCTTCCGTTGACGTACTTTTTGATTCCGTGGCAGAATTGGCGGCAAAAGACTCGGTGGGCATCATTCTTACGGGAATGGGCAGAGACGGGGCGTCAGGTCTTTTAAATATGAAAAAAGCCGGAGCATTTACGATAGGTCAAGATGAAAAAACATCGGTTGTTTACGGAATGCCGATGGTTGCATACAATATAGGTGCTGTTGCCGTCAAAGCGGCAATAGAGGATATTTCCGATATTTTAATAAAACACTTAACTAAATAAATTATATGACGATAGTATAATATAAGCAATGGGAGTAAAATCCTGATTAAAATGGGTGATGTGCCTATTCCACATGGGAGAAGATGTATATTAAGTTGATATAATCCTTAAAATCGCATAGCATACTGTAATTGTTAAGATATAAATGGTATAGCCATTTAAATATATTTTCAAAAAATAAATTAGTGTTTTGCACTATGACAGTTTATGGAGGGACTATGAATACTGACATTAATATCAAGAGCAGAAGTATTACAAAGAAAATAGTAATAACAATTTTTATTGTTTGCTTATCGGCATTGCTGGTAGCGGGATTAATAATAGTTACAACTGTAAATGAGCGATTTACAGGAAATGAAAAGGAAATATTGAACGAATCGGCTCAAAGTATAAGCAACAAGGCGGAAGTTTTTTTTGAAAGGTATATTGCAATTGTCGAGCAAATGGCTCAAGACAAAAATATACAGAATTTCATGATTAACGCTCAAGTACGAAACGGTACAATAGCAGAAACGGAAGGATTTATGCCTGCTGCCGAGACAACGGATGCAACTCAAAAAGCAGACTCGGAAATAATCCTTACAGCATATATTTCGCAGGCTGATTATAGTTTGTCATCTCCGGAGTCCAGCGCGGAGGGATATGATGTAACTTCGAAGGAATATTACAAGGCTGTTACTGAAAATAAGGTATGGATAACCGAACCTTATGTAGACATGATTTCCGGAGGAATAGTAATTACAATATCCGCACCCGTTAATGTAGACAGTGTTCCCATAGGGCTTACGGCTGTTGATATAGCTATTGATAAGCTGATAACCATGGTTGATGAATATGAGTTGGGAGATACGGGATACTTTTCACTATTAACAAATAATAATTCAATTGTAGCTCATAAGGATAAGGACATACTGCTAAAATCTATCGATGAGATTGAGCTGAGCAGTAATATTGTAGAATTAGTTAAAAACAGAGACAGCAATGTAGCGGAATATACATACAACAATGTAAAATATTACGGTAGCTGCATGGAAATAGGAGATACGGGCTGGCAGGTACTGTCAGCACTTCCTGCAAGTGAACTTACAGCCGACACAAACAAGTTGGTTCTGACTATTGTAATAATATTCATAATATTGCTAGTTTCAATGCTTATGACAATACTTGCGGTAGTTCGGAGAGTAACAAAACCTATCAGAAAAATAACTGATATAACAAATAAATTAGCTGCCGGTGAATTAGATGTGAATATTGACGTGCACAGCAACGACGAAATCGGGATATTGGCTGAATCAATCAAAAGCTTGACCGTTCGCTTAAAATCATATATTTCCTATATAGAAGAAAGCGTTAATGTTTTAGATGAAATGGCTGACGGAAAATTAGACATGGAGTTTAAAAATGACTATGAAGGCGAATTTGCCAAATTAAAAGAATCATTGCTGAATGTGTCGAATACATTAAAGGATACCATCGGAAAAATAAAGGATTCTTCAAATTTAATCAATATGAATGCCGATCAGGTCTCTGCAGGAGCGCAAACATTGGCTCAGGGAACAACGGAACAGGCAAGCGCAATCGAAGAATTGTCAGCGGAAATTAATGAAATATATACAACAATCGTACATAATGCCGAAAATGCTGAAAATGCGGGAAGCAAAGCCTTAGAAACCTCTAAGGAAGTGGAGCAGGGCAACATGCAGATGAAGGAAATGCTTTCGGCAATGGATGAAATAAGCAATTCATCAAGCGAAATAGGTAAGATAATCAAAGTCATAGATGATATAGCATTCCAAACAAACATACTTGCATTGAATGCGGCTGTTGAAGCTGCAAGAGCAGGCTCTGCAGGAAAGGGATTTGCGGTTGTAGCAGATGAAGTTGGAAACTTGGCAGGCAAATCGGCGGAAGCAGCCAAACAAACAACCGCATTAATAGAAAATTCCATTAAAGCAATTAATAACGGAACAATGTTAGC
>DCDU01000122.1:10631-27372 GCA_002316585.1 Firmicutes bacterium UBA1047
ATTAATAACGGAACAATGTTAGCAGGCAGGACAGGCAAATCCTTGGCGGAAATTGTAAATAAAACAAACAAAACAAATGAATTAATAAATGAAATTGTAAAAGCATCATCACGTCAAACCGATTCGGTCAATCAAATAAAGGGCGGTATTGAGCAAATTTCTTCTGTTGTTCAGGAAAATGCCGCAACAGCCGAAAGCGGCGCCGCAAACAGCGAAGAGCTTTCAGGACAGGCACAGCTGTTGAATGAATTGGTAAATCGTTTTGAAATATAAAAAAAACAATAAATCCGAAGGACCTTCCCTCTATTTGAGGAAGGTCCTTGTTTTATGATTATTTTAATAAAACACTTAACTAAATAAATTATATGACGATAGTATATATAAGAAATCAGAGGAAAAATTTAGGTGCTGGGAAAACGTATGTCTGATACTGAAGGTGATGCGCGCTAAATTAATATGAATCAAAACAGCGTATTGCATACTGCAATATTAAGATATAAATGGTAAAACCATTTAAATATATGTTTCAAAAATAAATTAGTGTATCAACACTATGATAATTTATGGAGGGATTATGAATACTGACCATAATATCAAAAGCAGAAGTATTACAAAAAAAATAGTATTAACAATTTTTATTGTTTGTTTATCGTCGATGCTTGTTGCAGGATTAATAATAGTGACAACTGTTAATAAGCGATTTACAGAAAATGAAAAGGAAATACTGAACCAAACGGCACAAAGCATAAGCAGCAAGGCGAAAGTTTTTTTTGAAAGGTATATTGCAATCGTAGAGCAAATGGCTCAGGACAAAAACATACAGAGTTTCATGATTAACGCGCAGGGACGCAGCACATTAACCGAAACCGAAGGGTTTTTGACTGTTGCCGAAACAACGGACGCAACCCAAAAATCAGACTCGGAAATAATTCTTACCGCATATATTGCGGAAGATGATTATTATTTGGCATCAACGGAGGTTATTTCCGCAGAAGGATACGATGTAACTTCAAAGGAATATTATAAGGCTGTTACGGAAAATAAGGTCTGGATAACCGAACCTTATGTGGATGCCATTACCGGAGGCATAGTAATTACAATATCCGCGCCCGTTAATGCTGACGGTAGCACCATAGGGCTTACGGCTGTTGATATAGCCATTGATAAATTAACAACCATGGTTGATGAATATGAGTTGGGAGATACGGGATACTTTTCATTATTAACAAATAATAATACAATTGCAGCTCATAAGGATAGCGGCAATCTGCTGAAATCAATTGATGAGGTTGAGCTTAGCAATAATATTGTCGAATCAGTTAAAAAAAGAGACAGCAATGTAAAGGAATATATATACAACAATGAAACTTATTTCGGGAGCTGCGTGGAAATAGGAGATACAGGCTGGCAGGTACTGTCATCGCTTCCTTCAAGTGAATTGAAAACCAATACAAACCGGTTGATTCTGACTATTGTAACAATATTCATAATATTGCTGATTTCAATGCTCATGACAATACTTGCGGTAGTTCGAAGAGTAACAAAACCTATCAGAAAAATAACTGAGATAACAAATAAATTAGCTGCCGGTGAATTAGATGTGAATATTGATGTGCACAGCAACGACGAAATCGGAGAATTGGCTGAATCAATCAAAAGCTTAACCATACGTTTGAAGGAATATATAGTCTACATAGGGGAAAACGTTGAAGTTTTAGACAAGATGGCTGACGGAAATTTAGATATGGTGTTTAAAAATGATTATGAAGGCGAGTTTGCCAAATTAAAAGAAGCATTGCTGAATGTGTCGGAAACATTAAAGGATACCATCGGAAAAATAAAGGATTCTTCAAATTTAATCAATATGAATGCGGAGCAGGTCTCTGCAGGAGCACAAACATTGGCTCAGGGAACAACGGAGCAGGCAAGCGCAATTGAGGAATTGTCAGCGGAAATTAATGAAATATACGCAACAATTGTACAAAATGCAAAAAATGCTGAAAATGCGGGGAGTAAAGCCTTAGAAACCTCTAAGGAAGTGGAGCAGGGCAATATACAGATGAAGGAAATGCTTTCGGCAATGGATGAAATAAGCAATTCATCAAGCGAAATAGGCAAGATAATAAAGGTTATAGATGACATAGCATTCCAGACAAACATACTTGCATTAAATGCGGCTGTTGAAGCTGCAAGAGCAGGCTCCGCCGGGAAGGGATTTGCGGTTGTAGCCGATGAAGTGGGAAACTTGGCAGGCAAATCAGCTGAAGCAGCCAAACAAACAACCGCCTTAATAGAAAATTCCATTAAAGCAATTAATAACGGAACAATGTTAGCGGGCAGGACAGGCAAGTCCTTGGCGGAAATCGTAAACAAAACAAACGAAACAAATGAATTAATAGATGAAATTGTAAAAGCATCATCACGGCAAACAGTCTCGGTCAATCAAATAAAGGGCGGTATTGAGCAAATTTCCTCCGTTGTTCAGGAAAATGCCTCAACAGCCGAAAGCAGCGCCGCAAACAGCGAGGAGCTTTCGGGACAGGCACAGCTGTTAAATGATTTGGTAAATCATTTTAAAATATAAGGAATTCATCCGACCTTCCTAAAAGGAAGGTCATTTCTTTAGGATTTTTTCATAAAATATTTAATTAAATTGAATTAATGACGATAATACATATAGAATAAGTTTTCATAAAAAATAAAATATGGGGAATACCATAAGACTGAAGAAAAGGAGAGCGCTATGGCATCACTTTCAAATAACATATACGGTTCGCAAATTAGCAAGGGGGTAGGAGGTCTGGTATCGGGATTAGATACTGATGATTTGGTCAAGCAGATGACGGCTGTTACCAGAGGCAAAATAAACAGAGAATATCAGGCTAAACAAAAATTATTGTACAGGCAGGAAGCCTACAGGGAAATAAGTAAGAAACTGTTGTCTTTTAACAACAAATATTTCTCATATTCCTCAGGCTCTGAAGCAAATATATTGAGTCCGAAATTTTTTGAATCCTACACGTTTAAGTCATCCTCCGATTATGTAAATGTAACAGGCAATGCGGAGAATATAGGAAATTTCACGATAAATGAAATAAAGAGCGTAGCAACGGTTGCAAGCTTTAATTCTTCAAAGAAAGTTTCAGTTGAAGAATTTTCATCAGCTGAAATAACGGAATATATTTCATCCCTTGCAGGTGAAACATTCAGTCTGAATTATGAAGATAATGTCTACAATTTCGCTATTTCTAAAGACTTCGGAAAAAATCTCAAAGACGAAAACGGAATCCAAAGAAAAGTTACCTTAGAGGATGTGGTAACGGAGCTTAACAAGCAATTGGCAAAAATGAAGGATAAGGACGGCAATCTTGTGAATGCTGACTTAGATGTAAACGGAAACATAATAAACGAAAATAAAAATTTGAAATATAAAATATCCGGCGGCGGAATAGTATTTGACATAGATGACGGAAGAAAAGCCGCAGGCTTAACCGCCGCAAGCACGAAATTTGCTGAGGTATTAAAAATGGAGGTAGGTCATATTGCGGCATCTATGGACCCGGTGGATGCCGAAAGCTTGGTCAGAACCGCAAAGGATGTAATGCTTAAGGGCAGCATAACCTTTGAGTTTAACGGTATTCTGAAAACCATCGACCTATCCCAAATGGAACCTAAAAAACCCGGTGATAAAACCTACGCCTATACCTCCGAAGGCTTAGCCGAATTTTTGCAAGATAAGCTTAACAAGGAGTACGGCGAAGGAAAGGTTGCCGTTGACGGTACGGGTGGAAGCCTAAGCTTCAAAGCAAACAGCAATGTGGATATTTTCGGAGTAAGCAGTATCTCAAAGGAGCTTGGTTATTTTACCGGAATTGAATCAGGTGATTATAACAGGCTGAATAGAAATAAACCCTTGAAAGAATCTGGAATTGCAGGTATAGAATCTATTGCTGTGGAAGACCTTTCCAACGGAGAAAAAGGCTATAAATTAAGAATTAATGATGTTGATATCGAGATTGAAGAAACAATGTCCGTAAATGATATAATCAGCAAAATCAACAATAACTCAGAAGCAGGCGTAAAGGTATATTATTCGCCTACCACAAATACATTTACGGTTAAAGCCTCTGAAACGGGAAGTCACAAAGGTGTGTCCATTGCTGCGGGAGACGGAACTTTGGCAGCAGCCCTGTTTGGAAAGGGAATGTATATCGAAGATCTTATAAAGGATCAATTGCAGACCGATGAATACTTTGTATACAATGAGGATGACAGCACATATATAATATACAAAAAAACAGGAACCGAAGAAGATCCTGACAATGATACGGTTGTGGGTACAGCCAAGTTAGAATCAGACAACAAGATAAACTTCGACTTTATCGAACAAAGCAGAAACAATGTTGTTCAGAATTCCGACTACTTAATAAAAAAGGGAACCGACACCACAATCACCTATACTCTGAACGGCGTTAAAACCACAATCACCCGAAGCAGCGCAAACTTTACAATCGATGATATAAACATAGAGCTTAACGAAAAGGCAAAGGGTACAAAAGAATCTGTGGCATTTGATGTTATAAACAATGCCGATGAGGTAGTAGAAAGAGTAAAAGAATTTATAAACGAATATAACGAAATAATAAACTTAATCGGCACTAAGACAAGTGAAAAACCAAAAAGAGACTATCCTCCTCTTACTCCGGAACAACGTGATGATATGAAAGAGGACGAAATAAAAAATTGGACAGAAGAAGCTAAAAAAGGTATATTGTATGGCGACAGAAAAACGAATGCGATATTGAGAAATATGAGAAGTGCAATGACCGGATTTACGGATGTGAGCCGATTCACATTATCAAGCATAGGAATTTCTTCAGCAAGCATGGACACAAGCGGGAAGCTTGTATTTGACGAGAAAAAGTTCAAGGAAAAGCTGCTGGAAAATCCCGATGAAATAGCAAACTTATTTACGCAAATTTCTGACAAAGAAGGTACCGATGCTATATCGGGAATTGCAGTCCAGCTTCAGTCAATATTAAAGGAAAATATAGGTGCCTACGGAAACTCGGGATTACTTATAGAAGAGGCGGGTTTGGATGGCGGTATGACTGCCGACAGAAACTATATTTCCGAAAAAATAGAAAAACACGATGACAAAATGGCGGAACTAAAAAAATATCTTGAAAGAGAGAGACAAAGATATTGGAAACAGTTTTCCGATTTAGAGCAAAGCTTAAACAAATTAAATGCCCAAAGCTCGTGGCTTACAGATATGATGGGCGGCAATTAAGGCAAAGGAGAAAATATGCTAAATCCATTTGAACAATACAAAAAAACCTCGGTAACCACAATGACAAAGGGTGAGCTTCTCATACTGCTGTTCGACGAAGCAATCAAAAAACTTAATCAAGGCAAGATTTTAATGGAAAACGAGGACTATGACAATGCCGACATCAGCCTTGAAAAAACACGTAAAATTTTTAATCATCTTATTGTGACCTTGGATGATAAATACGCTCTATCTAAAGATTTGGCGGATATGTATATGTTTTTCAACGGGGAAATTATAAAAGCGTCCTCAACAAAATCAACTGTTTACATAGATGAAATTCTGCCCATAGTTAAGGATTTGAGAAACACTTGGTCTGAAGCAGACAAAATTACAAGAAAGTCCAAGTAGTCGGTGAGCCATGGAAAAATTATTAAAGAGCAAACTTGAAGCAGCGAAGAAATTAAGGCTCCTGACAAAAAACATAAGACAGCTGTCTCCAAAAAGCGAATATGACAAGTTTAATTCGATGTTTGACGAAAGACAAAAAATCATCGAAAAAATAAATGCCATAAATTCTGAAATAAACAAAATAAAAGATGCTGAAAACATAACGGAAATAGCTGAAATAAAAGAATTGAATACAGAAATTAAGCAAATCTTTGCGGCAATATTTCATGAAGACAGTATAATCCGAAAAGATATAAGCAATGAACTGAAGGCGGTAAGGCAAAAACTTAACCGCCCTGAAGAACGTACGAATGTAATCAATATAAAAGCTTAAAGTTTATTGTAAAAATAAGTAATTTTTGTATTCAATCTTTTCGTTAAAAGTATAAAGGGGCTTTTTAGATACAGTATTTAATAAGTTGAAATACTGGTTGTTTTATTTATAAATATTATATTTTGTCCTATTATAAAAAAATGTCAGTATATGTTAAATATAAAAGCTGTTCCATGTGTTTGGAGGAGAATTAGATGAAAGTAGTTATACTTGCGGGGGGCTTTGGAACCAGAATAAGTGAGGAGTCCCACCTTAAACCTAAGCCAATGATTGAGATTGGTGACAGACCTATATTATGGCATATAATGAAAATATATTCCCATTATGGCTTTAATGAATTCATAATATGCTGTGGATATAAGGGATATGTAATAAAAGAATATTTTGCAGATTATTATCTTCACTGTTCCGATGTTACATTTGATTTCACAGATGATAATAAAATGATAATTCATAATAATGTTGCAGAACCTTGGAAAGTAACAATAGTAGATACAGGCTTACACACACATACAGGCGGAAGAATAAAAAGGATACAAAAATATATCAATAACCAAAGCTTTATGCTTACATACGGTGACGGTGTAAGTGATATTAACATAAATAAGCTGGTCAGATTTCATAAAGAAAATAAAAAAATTGCAACCTTAACGGCCATACAGCCGGGAGGAAGGTTTGGTGTTCTTGATATAGGCGACAATAATTCCATACAAAATTTCTCGGAAAAAAACAAGGAAGACGGAGGCTGGATTAATGGAGGATTCATGGTTTTAGAACCGGAAATATTTGATTATATTGAAGGTGATGATACTATTTTTGAAGCTGCTACCTTGGAGAAGCTTGCAAAGTTAGGAGCGATAAACGCATACAAGTATTTTGGATTTTGGAGGTGTATGGATACACAAAGGGATAAGGATCAACTTGATAAAATGTGGAAGGAAAATAATGCACTATGGAAGCTATGGTAACCACAAAAATAAGTGTTGTTATGCTTACGTATAATCGAGAAAACTTCATATCAGAAGCAATAGAATCTATTTTAAATCAAACTGAAACTGACTTTGAATTTATAATAGTAAATAATGGTTCAACAGATAAAAGCGGTGAAATTGCGGAAATGTATGCAAAATCAGATAGTAGAATTAAAGTCATCCATATTCCAAAGAACAGTATAGGAAAAGGAAGAAACACAGGCTTGGATTTAGCCAAAGGGGAGTATATAACCTTTGTAGATGATGACGATATAGCAGAGCCGGATATGTTGGAGTTTTTATATAATCTCGCAACTGAAAATAATGCGGATATATCAATATGCGGTTCAACAAAAAAAATTAAGGATAACATCCTTCCCAATTGTATCTTTGACGAATACTTATACATGACTCCGGCTGAGGCTGTTATTGAATTGCTTAAGAGAAAAAAGATTAATGCCGCAATGCCGACAAAAATGCTTAAAAAGCATTTGTTTGACAACATAAGGTTTAATGAGACAGGTATGTATGATGATATAAGTGTTACATATAAATATATGGCAAATGCATCTAAGGTGGTTGCTAAGGGATTGCCTAAATATTGCTTTGTCAGACATGAGAAAAATAATTCCTCCTTTACAACAAATGATATGTTATTGACACCTGAACAATTAGATGAGTATATTAATGCCTTTAGGGAAAGAACAATATATTTATCGGAGGTTCATCCGGATATAGCTGGATATGCACAGTACAGCGAATGGTCATATATGATATCCATGTGCAACAAAATTGTTAAAAATAATCTTACAAATTGTTCAAAACAGTTGGAGCATATAAGGAAAGAGCTTGTAAAGCACTATGATGATTTTTATTATGGAAACTATATTGAAGAATTTGAAAAAGAATTTATGAACTTATATATTAAAGGTATAACAAATGATTAATAAAGATAATCTAAAGAGCTTTTACTATAACTATTTAAGTAAAAACATATTAATAAAAAATGGGAAAATAATAATTTTTAAAAATTCTGTTATAGATATTCATGAATCGGCAAAAATTAACTTGAAGGATGATTTTTATATAAATTCTAATACCTTTAAAGGGTCAAAAATAGAGTGTTTTCTTAAGCTGCATGAAAATTCTATACTAAATATAGATGGACGGTTTAAGCTGTTTTACGGATCAACTATACAATTATTTAAAAATGCATCATTAACTTTGGGAAGAGGATATATAAATTCTAATTCGGTAATCGCATGCTGCAATAAAATAACTATAGGTGATGGTGCAGCAATCGCACGTAATGTATATATATATGACGGAGATCATCATACAATCGTAGATGATGATGGAGATATATTAAATAAATCCAGGCCTATAAATATAGGTAAAAATGTTTGGATTGGAGTGGGAGCAATCATTTTAAAAGGTGTAAATATAGGCGATGGCTCAATAATAGGTGCAGGAGCTGTAGTTAATAAGGATATACCATCTAATTGCTTAGCAGTAGGTAATCCTGTTAAAGTAATTAGAGATAGTGTTAGGTGGAAATAATATGATATCAATTGAAAAAGAAAAATGTACAGGCTGTGGAGTATGCAGTAATGTATGTCCTAAAAGCTGTATTGACATGGTTTCTGACAATGAGGGGTTTCTATATCCTTCAGTAGATTTTAACAATTGTATTAGTTGCAGTATTTGCGAAAAAACATGTCCTGTTCTAAATGGTATAAAAAGTGAAAACAATCCGCAGCCTTCTGCATATGCAGCATGGTCACTTGATAAAGACATACGATTTAACAGTACATCTGGAGGGATATTTTCCGAGCTTGCAAAAAAAATAATTTCTGATGGAGGTTATGTTGCGGGAGCAAGGTATAATGGCAAGCATTTGGTTGAACATTGTATAATTAATGATAATGAAAGTATATTTCTATTGAGACAATCAAAATATGTACAGAGCAATTCTGAAAATATATACAAAGAAATTAGAACAACCTTAAACAAAGACAAAGTTGTAATGTTTGTGGGAACTCCATGTCAATGTGCAGGATTGGTAAGCTTTTTAGGTAAATCATATGATAATTTGCTGCTCTGTGATTTTATATGCAGAGGCGCTAATTCACCAAAAGCATATACAAAATATTTGGAGAGCATGGAAAATAAGTATAAATCTCCTATTAAAAAGGTATGGTTCAAAAATAAAATAAATGGGTGGAATAAGTTTTGTACAAAAATTGAATTTGAAAATGGACAAAACTATTATGCTGACCGTTATACAGATTTATTTATGGTAGGTTATTTAAAATACAATCTTTTTATGAGGCCAAGTTGCCATAACTGTAAGTTTAAGGGATTTCCAAGGTATTCAGATATTACCCTTGCAGATTTCTGGGGAGTAAAACTACAAGATAAAATGCAAGACACTGATAAGGGAACATCACTTGTCCTTATAAATTCATCCAAAGGAAATATTTTTTTTGAAAACATACATGAACAAGTTTTTCAAGAAAAGTCAAGCTTAGATATAGTGGTACAAAAGAACCCTTGTGCTTTAGAATCTCCTGTTGTCGGAGATATGAGAGCATTTTTCTTTGAGAATATTGAAAGATTAGGATTTAAAGAAACGATGATTAAGGTAATAAAGAACATAGAAATATTAAGTATGCTATGATATATTAATTTTAAAAAAGTTTTATGGGACAAGTTAAGAAAAAATATGAATAAATTTAGGGAGAAACATTAATATGAAAGCTGAAATTACAAATATTTATAGTAAAGATAGGGTACCTCTACACAAGGTTGTACCTTTGAATACACCTTTTACAGTTATCATAGAGCCAACTACATTTTGCAATCTGAAATGCAGATTTTGTCTACATTCATTTTCTGAAAATGACATATTAGAGTCTGGACATATTTTTGAAACAATGAGAGATGAAACTTTTAATCGGCTTATTGAACAAATCAAAGAATTTCCTCAGAAAATTAAATCTGTGAATTTTGCAGGTGTAGGTGAACCTTTATTACACAATAAACTACCGCAAATGATTAGTCAATTGAAAGATACCGGAAAAGTAGAAAAAGTATCAATTATTACAAACGGAATTCCGCTCAACCATAAATTATCAAGGGATTTGGTGAATGCAGGAACAGATAGCATCAAAATATCAATTAATGGATTGAAGTCAGATGATTATTATATGTATTGTAGCTCCCACATAGATTATGATAAATTCCATTCGGAAATTGTGTATTTATATGAAAACAAAGGTGATATGGAACTAGGAATCAAAATTTTGGATTCGTGTTTAGGGGAAGGCGGAAAAGAAGATTTTTTTGAACAATATGGAAATTATTGTGACATAATAAGTGTGGAGAAAACACTTCCTCTTTATGAAGAATTATCCTATGATAAAATTATTGCCGATGCTTCTTCTTTAAGCAGGTATGATCTGAACCGCCAAGAGCGAGTTAAAATATGCCCTTCTCCGTTTTTTAAAATAAGCATACGTTCTACAGGTCAGATTATGATCTGTTGTCCTTATAATGGCTTGGAGTTAAGCAGTATGAATGTTAATACAAATACGTTACTTGAATGTTGGAATAGTGAAGAGCACAAGAAAGTTCTATTTAATATTTTAGCTGAAAAATATGAAGGAATTACAGCTAAATGTAAAAAGTGTTCTCTTAGAGATGATTTTGCTTTTTCGGAAGATATATTAGATAACTATGGCAAAGAAATTTATGAAAGGATATGTTCTTTATAGACATGGAGAGATACATGGTAATATTTTGTACAATTGCTTATAATTCAGAAAACTATATCAGAAAATGCATAGAAAGTGTATTAAATCAGACTTATAAAGAATTTTCCTACTACTTAATTGATAATGGCTCTACTGATAAAACGTGGAGTATAATATTGGAATATTCAGAAAAGGATGCGAGAATTATACCTATACACTTGGAAAATAATACAAGAGGTTTATTTAGTGAATATGTTAGACGCGCATATGATGAAGGCTATCAATATATAGCAACCTTGGATTCTGATGATTGGTACGAGCCTAATTTTTTGAAAGAAATGATGGAGTTATTGGAAAAAACTGATGCTGATATGGTTACATGTGGTTCACAGCTATTGTTTGAAGGAAGTAAACAAACTCTTTTAAAAAGACCTTCCGATAAAGTTATATGTATAGAAAAAGAACGGTTTAGTTCGTCTTTCCCCTATTCATACCCTTATTATGGCGCTGTATGGGGAAGGGTATATAAAGTAAAAATTTTAGTTGAGAATAATATTGAGTATTGGGAAGGTGTAAACTATGGTGTAGACACTTCTCTTGTATTACAATATCAAAGCTATTGCAATAAAGTAGCATTTTCACCTAAAGTATTGCACAATTATCTAATCAGAAAAAAATCTGTGTCTTCATCATTTACCGAACAAGCTCTAACAAGCAATGAAAATTTTTATAAGCACCTTATAGATTATTTAGAAAAAATTAATGGTTTAACAGAAATCAATCTAACTTATATTTCATGCGTTTATATGGGATTAATAACAAATACCAATGTTAATACATTGTTGTCTGATACAGCTTCATATGAAACTAACCTGTGTATCTTATACAATACAATAACTTCAGAGATAACTCACAAGTGCTGGAATAGGATAAAATATGCTGATAACGAGATAAAAGATATACTTAACACAGATAGTAACTTATCAGAATATGCAGATACCTTACTTAAATACATATGTAAAATATACAAGAAAAAAGATAATGATAAATTTTATGATATGATATGTTTTATTATGCCATTATTTGAAGAAATGTGCAAAGAAGAGGATGTAGAATATTGGATTAGAAATAAGGATTTATTATATTTGTTGATGAATTTGGAAAATAATGCGGTAATATTCAATCTGATTGATGCTCTGCCTAAGGTTAAAAATTCTTACAATATTTGGAAGACATTAAAAAAGCTGCTGAAAAAAAATGAATTTTTAAATTCAATAGAAAAAAAGGCATTCGTGACAGAATATTCTGATATAATTAAGGACATTTACTCAGATAATATTGAATCTGCCGTATCAAAAATCATTGATATACTTACAAATGGAAAAGAAAATAAGTTTGAGGAAGAGCTTTTGGCAATATGCGTGAATATTTCTTCATCAATAAGAAATACCTCATTATACATATCACTCAAGAAACTTCAGGCGGAGCTGTATATTCAAAAAAGAAAAATACAGGAAGCTGCTACTGTAATAGATGAATTAGAAAAAGTGTGTTTGTATGACGAAGATGTGATTGGGCTTAAAAAATGTTTGGAGAATTAGTATGAATAAAAATAAAAAATTTCTACTTTATGGTCATGGAGGCTCACATAATCACGGTGCTGAGGCAATTATAAGGACTACTGTTGAAATAATAAAAAACAACTATCCTAATAGCAAGATAATTCTTTCCACTCACTTCAAAGAGCAGGATGTGGAATTTGGAATTGACGTTGACGAATATTGTGAGAGAGATATGTACTACGTTGAACTTGCTAAATCTTCACATGTGAAGGGGAAATATGATAATGATATATACAAATCCACAATTGATAAAATAGACAAAAATACGGTATGTCTATCTGTAGGCGGAGACAATTATTGCTATGATAATTGGAGACGGTGGAGAGTTATCCACGAAAAAGCAATAGAAACAGGTGCAAAAAGCATTTTATGGAGCTGTTCTATTGAGCCTTCAATGATGGATAAGGAAATGTTGGATACCTTAAGGACCCATCATGCTATAACTGCAAGAGAAAACATAACGTATAACAGCTTAAAAGAGCATGGATTAAACAATGTTGTACTTTGTTCGGATGTGGCATTTGCCTTAATGCCCCAGGGGATTGCTTTACCAGATAATTTTGTCGAGAATAATACAGTTGGTATAAATATAAGTCCCTTGGTAGTAAGGCGAGAAGCAAAGCCCGGTATAATTCTCGAAAATATAATCAACTTAATCAAGTATATAATTGAAAACACAAATATGAATGTTGCTTTGATTCCCCATGTTGTCATGAGCATGGACAATGACTATGCTTTATTGAAAGAAATATATGATAGGTTTAACAGTTGCAGAATTTGTTTGATTTCAGATAAGCTGAATGCATCACAGTATAAATATGTTATATCAAAATGCAGAGTCGGTGTATTTGCACGCACTCATGCCACTATAGCTGCGTATTCATCAGGGATACCCTGCATTGCTATTGGATATTCTGTTAAGGCTGTCGGTATTGGGCATGATTTGGGAGTCGGTGATTATGTTATGGGGCTTGATAAATTTTTAGATAAATTCAATCTTTGTACAATGTTTAAAACCTTAATTAAGGATGAAAAAATATTTTCATATAAGCTTAAAAAAATAATGGATACCTATGTTGAAAACTCTCGAAATTATGAAGTAATAAATGCCTTAAGATAGAACTTAGATTGGAGAACTATTATGTACATATCACAATGCCTAATAGCAAAAAATGAAGAAAACAATATAGAATTTTGTCTGAGTCATTTGAAATCCGTAGTAAATGAGCAGATAGTTGTTGATACCGGTTCTACGGACAGAACAGTTGAAATTGCTGAACGCTTAGGTGCTAAGATATTTCATTTTGAATGGATTAATGATTTCAGTGCTGCAAGAAACTTTGCCTTGGAGAATGCTAAGGGAGATTGGATAATATTCCTTGATTGTGATGAGTATTTTTCTGAAAATTCTGTACCCCTGTTAAAAAAATATATGAAGGCTTTCTCAAGGGATAAGAATACGGACGGCATAGTATGTGAAATGATTCATATTGACAAAGACAATAACCCAATGGCAGTGGTTAAAAACATCAGTGCAAGAATATTCAAGCGTAAAGGCACTATAAGATATGAAAATAAAATTCATGAAGTGCTGTATAATTCTGCACGAGAGAAAAGAAGAATTCATGCCGTCGATAAAGGGAATGTGCTTAAAATCTACCATACGGGATACGACAGCGAAGTGGTATCTGATAGAAAAAAAAATGAAAGAAACATAAGCATGTTGATAGAATCAATAAAGGAAAACCCTACAAGTTCAAAGCTTCATTACTATCTTGCCAAGGAATATTTGATTTTGGAAAGATATCAGGAGGCAGTCGATTCTTCATTTGAAGCTCTCAGGTATAGAAAAAATGATGAAAAAAGTTATTATACCATTATATACAATAACATACTTTATGGAATGTATGCCCTGAATTATCCTATTGATGAGGTAAGAAGTATTTTTGAAGAGGCAGTAAAACATTATCCTGAATTTCCTGACTACCATAGGCTAATGGGGCTTTGTTATTTAAAAAACAATGACATTGATTCGGCAATAGCTGCTTTAGAAAGATGTATAGAAATTTGCAAGTCATATAGTATGAGTGTGGAAAGCTCTTCAGTTGCAGAGATTAATATGGTTTATAAAATACTTATTCAGGCATATGTTTATGCTGACAACATTTCTAAAATTGCAGAGCTATCTACAGCCCTGCTGAATGCTGATAAGTACGAATACGATGTTCTTGTTCTGTTAATGCAAATATTTTTGCGCAATGAATCTGAAGCTGATATTATTGATTTTTTTAAAAAGTTATATGATTACAATATCTTTAAGGATAAAATGTACCTGCTTAAGGCTGCGGAGCATAATAAGAGCATTGCTCTCACCAATTATTATGCAGGTATTATGAGCGAGGCTGAGAAGCTCGTTCTAAAAAGATAAAAATATTTAAAATTTCCTAAACTTATTTTAAAAGTATACGATATATGTTTTGTAAAGGTAATTGCTTGGGCATCAGGGCCCGGTGCTTAGAGCAATTAAGTTTAAAAATTCAGGGATGGATCCCGATAAATTACATGGAGGTAAATATGAGAATTCAACACAATATTAACGCATTAAATTCCTTAAGACAATTAGGAACAAACAACGCTAACACAGGTAAAAACTTAGAAAAATTATCATCAGGCTACAGAATCAACAGAGCAGGTGATGATGCTGCAGGACTTGCAATATCTGAAAAAATGAGAGGCCAGATCAGAGGTCTTGAGCAAGCTCAGCAAAATGCAAACGACGGTATTTCTTTAATCCAAACAGCAGAAGGCGGTTTGAATGAAACTCACGCAATTCTTCAGAGAATGAGAGAATTGGCTAACCAATCTGCAAATGGTACATATCAGGATAAAGTAGACAGAGAAAATCTTCAAAAAGAAGTAGATGCTTTGACATCTGAAATTGACAGAATTGCAACTTCAACTCACTTTAATAAAATAGATTTGTTAAACGGATCTTTGGGTGGTGCTGCTAAAGTTACTACAACAGCAGGTTCTGTTGTTGCAGGTACAACTGGAACAGGTGATGCTGACATAGCACAGAAATATGAATTGGACTTTATCGGTAAAACAGGCAGTAATGTTATAGGTTCTTCAATAAAAATTGGTGGTTCAACTTATGAGTTTGTAGAAGCGGCTGGCGATGTGACATCAGGTAATACAGCAGTAGTAGTAGCTAAAAATGCTGATGCAACAGCTATAGCTACAGCATTCAATGGGGCTATGACAGCACCGACTGGTTACACTAAAGCTGCTTCGACTAGTAAGGTAACACTTACAGAGACTGCTTTAGACGATGATTCAACAGTAGCTGCTCTTGATATTAAACAAGAAGGCGGAGGAGTTACATTCCAAATAGGTGCAAATGGCAAGGATGATCAAAGAGTATCATTGAATATTGCAGACATGAGTTCAAAGGGATTGGGTATAGACAAGGATACAATCAAAATCTCTTCTCAGATTGATGCAAGAGAAGCTATAGAATTAATAGACAATGCTATTAACACAGTTTCCGGTACAAGAGCAGATCTTGGTGCTTTACAGAACAGATTAGAGCACACTGTTAACAACTTGGGAGTAACTACTGAAAACTTAACAGCTGCCGAATCACGAATCAGAGACGTTGACATGGCAAAAGAAATGATGGAATACACTAAGAACAACATTCTTACTCAAGCTGCACAGGCAATGCTTGCACAAGCTAACCAACAGCCACAAGGTGTATTACAGTTATTACAATAATCAATAATAAAAAGGCGGACAGCAAAATGCTGCCCGCCTTTATCAACCGTTTTTTTTAAGTCTTTTTACATCCTAAGGGTAAACTTGCTTCCTTCATTGATGGTGCTTTCTACGGTTAACGAATATTTGTGCTTGTCGGCAATCCATTTGGCAATACTCAATCCTAAACCTGTACCGCCTTCTCTGTGTCTTGCCTTATCTGCCCTGTAAAATCTGTCGAAAATTCTGTATAAATCTTTTTGGCTGATACCTATTCCCGTATCCTCGACACAAAAGATTTTTTTATTTTTATCGGTTTTTAAAGTTACCGTTACCGCACCTTTTTCCGTGTATTTAACGGCGTTGTCAACTAAAATTACCGCTAATCTTCGCATTTTGTCATAATCTGCTTTTAAAACTATATTTTCCTCAATGTTGGTTATGAAATAAATGTTTTTGTTTTTAGCAATCACTTCCATGCTATTGCATACATTTTCCACTACTTCGGAAAAAGAAAATTCCGAAATATCCAATTTTTCCTCATTGGTATCAGCCTTAGCAAGAATTAAAAGCTGGTCAAT
>DCDU01000154.1 GCA_002316585.1 Firmicutes bacterium UBA1047
GATCCTTTGAAATAGGAGGATAATATGAATTTAGATTTTTTAGCAGTGCCTATGGGTAAGCTTGTTAAATTGATTTACGATATGGTTTCTGTTGCTGATTCCAAATATTTATCTGCTTATGCTATATCAATTATAATTTCTACAATACTATTTAAATTTATAGTATTGCCCTTAACTTTAAAGCAAACTAAATCTATGAAAAAAATGCAGGAATTGAATCCAAGAATCAAAGAATTACAGGAGAAATACGGAAAGGATCCTCAAACATTACAAAGAAAACAAATGGAATTATACAAAGAAGTAAACTATAGTCCATTTTCCGGATGTCTGCCTCTTTTAATTCAATTTCCCATATTGATTTCATTTTTCTACGTTATACAGCAGCCGGTTAAATATGTTTTTGAAGATCAAGTAATGTTTGATACAATCAATAAAGCATTTTTATGGATTAGCGATTTAGGATTCAGAGAAAATTTTATATTTGAAAATAATGTTGTAAATGGATTGTCATTAGGAGGAATGTCACTTCCTTTCATAGGAGCTGCTGTGCCTATTTTGGCAGCTATTTCAGGAATAACGACATTTTTGACAACTAAGATGACAGCTCAGCCCGCAGTAAACGAACAGCAGGAATCTACACAGAAATCTATGAATATGATGATGCCTATAATGATATTTATATTTGGTATTCAGTTTCCTGCAGGATTGGGATTATACTGGGTTGTTTCAAATATTTTTCAGTTAGTACAACAATATATTGTTTTAAATTCGTCCAAAAATCCGAAGGAGGAATTAAAATAGATGAAAAACGTAACAATGGAAAGAACTACCGTAGAAGAAGCAATAGCAGCAGCACTAAAGGAGCTTCAAGCCGAAAAGGATGATGTGGAAATTGAAATTATAAAGGAACCTTCAAAAGGTTTTTTCGGTTTAGGAAGCAAGGATGCAAAGGTAAAGGTTACGATTACCAATGGTCCCGAGGAGAGAGTAATTAAATTTTTCGACATTTTGCTTAAAAAAATGGATATAGAAGCTGATTATGAAGTTAATTATTCTGACAATATTTTAAAGGTTGATATAGTTAAAATAGGAGAAGATGACAAAGGAATAATTATAGGCAAAAGAGGGAAGAATTTAGACGAAATTCAGTTTCTTATGAATTTAATGGTTAATAAGGGAAGACAAAATTATGTCAGAGTAATTTTCAATGTTGAAGATTACAGAGCAAAAAGAGAAGAAACTTTAAAAAGATTAGCCGTTAAAATGGCGGACAAGTGCAGATATTACAAGCATAAGGTAAGACTTGAACCTATGAATCCTTATGAAAGAAGAATTATTCATTCAACATTGCAGGATGAAAAGGACATTATAACTTATTCAGAAGGGGAAGAGCCTTACAGAAAAGTAGTTATAGATCTAAAATAACCCGAATTCGGGTTATTTTTGTATGTACTGCGTGCCCTAACCCATTTTTTCCTAATTTATGCGACGCGAGGAGCAAATAAATTGGTGAATTTCCCTGCATATTAAGATTTAGGGACACTCCCTATATTAGAGGTGTGTCTCTTTTCCTTTTAAATTGTTATGTACTTTTATATAAAATTAAGGTAATATATATATATCGGGATATTCCTTTAATATTATTTTCAAAGATTATCCCTACATTAAAGTGTAATAAATTAGGACATACAAACACGGAAAGATACGGTGATGGAATGTTTAGTGATACAATTGCAGCAATTGCAACATTTCCGGGCAATGCAGGCATTAATATTATAAGAATCAGCGGAATTGATGCATTAAAAATAGCATATAAAATTTTTGTTGACAAAAACAAACAAAAAATGACAAATTTTAAACCGCGATATCTTCATTATGGATATATTTCGGATAAAAATAATAAAATAATAGATGAAGTTTTGATGTCATATATGAAAGCGCCCAACACTTATACAAAGGAAGATATTATTGAAATTAACTGTCACGGCGGAGTTATATCCGCAAAGAAAATATTGGACACAGTATTGGAACAGGGCTGCCGAGCTGCTGAAAGAGGAGAATTTACAAAGAGGGCGTTTCTTAACGGAAGAATTGATTTAACTCAGGCGGAAGCTGTAATAGATATAATTAATTCCAAGACTGATTACAGTCATGAAATTTCCGTAAATCATTTGGAAGGCAGACTATCAAAGCAAATAAATACAGTTATAGATGAAATAATGGAACTGTTGGCAAATATAGAGGTCAATATTGATTTTCCCGAATATGACGAGGATGAAATAACCATAGAAAAGGTTAAAAAGCTATGTGATAATTTGGTAAAAGAATTGGATAAACTGATAAAAACGGCGGACACAGGGAAAATATTCAAGGAAGGTATTAAAACAGTCATACTTGGAAAACCAAATGTAGGTAAATCATCTCTGATGAACTTTCTTTTGAATGAAAACCGTGCAATTGTTACTGAAATACCCGGAACAACGAGAGATACAATAGAAGAATATGTGAATATTAAGGGAGTCCCTTTGAGAATAATTGATACTGCAGGTATTAGGGAAACTAATGATATAGTGGAAAAAATCGGTGTTGAAAAAGCCCTGAATAAGGTCAATGAAGCTGATTTGATAATAATGATTTTTGATTCATCCAAAGAGCTTGAAAAAGAGGATGAACAAATAATAGACTATATTAAGAACAAAAAAGTTATTTATATAAAAAATAAAACTGATTTGCAAAATAAATTGGATTTATCCGTATATGAAAATATAGAAAAGGAAATTATTAACATATCCGTATTGCAAAATCAGGGTTTGGATGATATTATCGATAAAATTAATAATATGTTTTTTGAAGGTCATTTAAATGTAACTGATGAGCTTATTATTAACAATGCAAGACATAAAAATTTACTGATAAAAGCAAAAAGCAGCATTGAAGAAGTATTAAAATCCATTGAAAATAATATGACCATTGACTTTATTGAAATAGATTTAAAAGAAGCAATGGAACAATTGGGATTAATTGTAGGAAAATCAGTCAGCGATGACTTGATTGACAAAATATTTAATGAATTCTGCATAGGAAAATAGGAAAGGGGACACACCTTTAACGTATAGTAAGTCTATGTAGTAAGCGTTAAAGGAATGTCCCCAAATTAGAGAGGAACAACAATGGAAGATAAAGTTAGAGAATTTCTTGAGGAAAGCATAGATGTAGCGGTAATAGGTGCCGGTCATGCAGGGTGTGAAGCATCCTTAGCTGCCGCAAGACTTGGTTTAAAAACGATAATGCTCACCCTAAGCCTCGATTCAATAGCCATGATGCCTTGTAATCCCAATATAGGAGGCACGGCAAAAGGTCACTTGGTGAGGGAAATAGATGCTTTAGGCGGAGAAATGGGTTTAAATATAGACAAAACTATGATACAATGTAAGATGTTGAACCGCTCAAAAGGACCGGCGGTACATTCCTTAAGAGCCCAAGCTGACAAAAAAAAGTATCATACCGAAATGAAAAAAGTAATAGAAAATCAGAAAAATTTAAGAGTAATCCAGACAGAAGCTACAAAGCTTAAATTAAATGAAGACGGAAGCTTTAATGTATATTCGAAGCTTGGAGCATATTATAAGGCTAAGGCGGTTATTGTTACTACAGGCACATATTTGAAGGGAAGAATATATATCGGTGAATTAAACTATTCATCAGGACCTGATGGTTTGGCTCCTGCAAATGAATTATCCGAATCACTGATGGATTTGGGTATTGAACTTAGAAAATTCAAAACCGGAACACCTGCAAGAATACACAAAGATTCCATTAACTATGAAAAAATGGCAGAGCAATCAGGCGATGATGAAATAATACCTTTTTCATTTATGAATGATGAAATAAATATAGAGCAGGTACCTTGCTACATTACTTATACTACAAATGAAACACATGAATTAATCAGAAATAATTTAGACAGATCACC
>DCDU01000237.1:0-3000 GCA_002316585.1 Firmicutes bacterium UBA1047
TATGCCTATTTTTTGCGGAAAAGCAGGAATTTCTCTTTTACGGTCAAATATTCCCTGAGCCTTTAGTTTTTCCTTTAATAATTCCAAATCAAGAAGAATTTTTCCTAAGCCTGCTCTCTCAATGTTTCTTACAATAAGCTGATACGTACCCTTTGCTTCATAAACAGAAAGCTCGCCTTCCGCAATTATTTTGTCACCGTTCTTTGAAATTGCGTCAGTAAAAAAAGCAACACAACTTATACAGGATGTTTCATCGCATAATGAAAAATATGTATAGCCTGTCTTGCTTGCTCGTATGTTTGAAATTTCGCCTTCAACTCTCAAATTGTTAAGAATTGAATTGCTCATTAAATATTTTTTTATATATTGGTTTAAAACCGATACCTTAATGGGTTTTAGTTTCATTGTGCCACCTGTCAATAATAGGCAGAAATGCAAGTCCTACAGCATTGTCCGAAGAGTTTTCCACAGCAGGGAATATTATTTCATAATCTTTGATATTATCAATAATATAATTTCTTATATAGCTGTTTGAAGCAACTCCTCCCGAAATAATTACCGTTTTAAAGCTAAGCTCTGATAAGCTTTGTATTATATGCAGGATGCACTCCGCTATATATTTAAAAAGAGAATTTATTATAGCTTCTTTTGTATGCTTGTTTAACAAATTACCGTAGTAATTTTCCATTCCTGATAAATTTATATATGATTCCCTACTTATGATGGGAGTTTTGATTTCTTCCGCATGCTTCCCCTGCAGATATTCTTCCATGTGTTTTCCGCAAGGAAACGAAAAGTCCATTAAAATCCCAAGTCTGTCTATAAGCTGACCAAATGTAATATCCTTTGTTCCCCCCACAATTCTTGTTTCAAACCCTTTTATGCCCTTCATTGCAGATACAAATTCTGTTGTTCCTCCGGATATATGGACGGCAAGCATCCTATCGCCGATATTTTTGTAGTTGTCTATTAAAGAAGCTGAAATATGATTTTCCTGATGGGAATATTCAACGTATGTGCAATTTAAAGTATGAGAAATCACTTTTCCGAAATTTTGCCCGACAATAAATACAGGCATGTACGAGCCTTCCTCATTGCGTGGTTTTGAACTTACAGACACTGTTTTAACCTTTGTAATGTCATGAGCAATTCTTCCATAAAGCTCCGGTAAGTTTTTTAAATGCTGAAAAACCGCTTCCTGCTGCCTTAACCCTTTCTGCCCCTTTCTTACTTCAAGAACTTTCCTTTCATCTGCAAGTATTTTGTTGTTTTCCCCATCAATTAACGCAATTGATGTTGTATAAGCACTTGTATCAATTCCTAAAATATATGTCATTTCTTAATGCACCTTACTACAGTACCTAAAATACCGTTAATAAATTTATGAGAATCCTCGTTTGAAAATTTCTTGCTTATTTCTACCGCTTCATTAATTGATACACTTTCCGGTATGGTTTCATTATATAATATCTCAGAAAGAGCAACACGGAGCACTGCAAGATCTACCTTTGCAATACGGGTAATTTTCCAGTCCTTTGAATTGTCTCGAATATATTTGTCTATTTCCTCCATGTTATCAATCATATCTGATATGGTTTTTTTAAAATAATCAACATCCATATCCTTAAGCTCAAAATGCTCTATATATTCTGTTATATTATCTGCGTTAAATTCTTTGTTTACATCCATACTGTATGCTATTTTAACAGCTTCTTCCCTTGTTTCTTTTCGTTTCATATTACCTCCATGCCGTCTGTAAAATAGGGTTTGTCAAAAACTCATGAAAAATGTGATTGTTCATACATAAATTATAGATTGACAATAAGTACGGGGACATTCCTCTTGCCCGCAGAGACTATCCCAAGGGTAGAGGTGTGTCCCCCTTCCACTTTCTTTGTCAATCTATATGCAATTTTTTATTCTATTGTTATGTCGGCAGGTTCCTTTTCTTTATCTTTTTCTTTGTCCTGAACTATGTTAAGTACATGCACGTTAACAGCCGCTACCTGCAAATCTGTCATCGTTTCAATCTCTTTCTTTACTGCCTGCTGAACTTCCCTGGCAACCTCGTTGATTTTATAGCCATATTCAACATTTATAAATATGTCCAAAACTACGGTATTTTCATTAATTTCAACTTTTATTCCCTTTGAATAATTGTTTTTTGAGAACAAATTAGTAATTCCGTCTGCTACTCCCGTACGAGTTGTATTTACTCCCTTAACTCCGCTGGCTGCAATACCTGCAATAATTATTACAACATCATCGGAAATTTTAACTTGACCAAACTCAAAAGTTTCGTTATCCATATTCGCACCTCCTAAAATAATTATAGCAGAAGTTGTAAATTTTTACAAATCAATATTATCAAATTTCACAATTTTTATTTGAGAAGGTTCGTATTTAGTTTCTGAAACAACAATGTCTAAAATTACCGTTGCATCTGCCTGTTCAATTGTTTCATTGGTAACAACCTTTACCATATTTTCGTCTACAATTGCAAGTGTTTCATTATATCCTTTTGATTGAAGCATAAGCTCAATTCCCTGTTCTGCTCCAATAAATGAATTCTTCTTCAATAAAAGCTGTTCGAATTGAGTTTTTGTGTCCTCCGATATCAAGGATGAGCTTAAGCTTTCTTCAAGATAATCCAATACATCCATGTTGCCCTTTTCTTTGTTTAATTTAAAATTGGCAAAGCTGGCATTTAACATTCCAAGCACGCCTTCGGAAGAAGCCTGCTCTGCACCTGTTAAATCAGTAATGTCACCTATGATTTCATAGTCTGCTTCAGGCAAAATTCCCGCTAAATCAGTTTCATTTACGCCGCCCTCAATTATTTCCGCAATGTCATTGTCTATTTTCCCTGATTGTTCGGTTTCAACATCTTTAAACGCATCATCCGGCGTCATACTCATGTTTACATAACCAATAATAAATATTATAGCCAAAGATGCTAAAAATACTAATGTTTCCTTTCTCATTATCATAATTACCCCC
>DCDU01000237.1:3174-3643 GCA_002316585.1 Firmicutes bacterium UBA1047
ATTACCCCCTTAGTTAATAACTACTATTTCAATATCATTTAATTTGATATCCAATAAAGTTTTTACAGAATTCATAAGAATGCTGTAAATATCTTTATTACCGCTGTAATTCACCACTATCAGCACTCCGGATATTTCAGGATATTGGTAATACCGCTCTACTACTGAATTATCCCTTCCCATTACTACTTTATTTTGCTTTGTCTCTCTGTTCACCTCTCTTTTAGTACCGTCGCTTGTGGATTCAATATTTGTTTCTTTGCTTGTGTTTTCGTCATAAACAGGTTCCAATACAGGAGTTCTTTCAGTGTAAATCATTACATTAACACTTTTAATATCGTCTATTTTGCCTAATATTTCCTCCATCCTTTTTTCTAAAGCATAAACATAGCTTTCTGTTTTTACTTCGCTTTCCTGATAACTTACAGAGTCTTCCTTTGAAAATTGTGAAAAATCAAGTTTTAATATT
>DCDU01000035.1:0-1755 GCA_002316585.1 Firmicutes bacterium UBA1047
GTCATTTAAATCAATTTTTCCTCTTTTCATCCCAACAGATAAGCATAGACCGATGGAAACCATGTTTACAAGCATGAAGGTTCCGCCATAGCTTATGAAGGGCAGAGGAATTCCCGTAACAGGCATTAGACCCATTGTCATTCCTATATTTTCAAAGATGTGGAATAAAAGCATTGAGGTGATGCCTGTTACTATTAATGAGCCGAACAAATTGGCAGCATTTCTGGCGATTCTTATAAGCCTGTAAAGTAAGACTGCATACATACACAAAAGAAATATACCTCCCGCAAGTCCTAATTCTTCACCTATCACCGCAAAAATAAAATCTGTTTCCTTAGTGGGAAGATAACCTAATTGATTTTGTACACCTTTATACAAACCTCTTCCGTACAGCATTCCGGAGCCTATGGCAGTCTTTGACTGAATTACCTGATAGCCTAAATCATCAGGGTCTGATTCCGGATAAAAGAAGGTTATAATTCTTTCAAATTGATAATGGTTTACAATATTTTCAAAGGGGGAATTCTCATTTTGTTCGTAGTCTTCCATTATATAGAAAAATGCACCGATTCCCACAATTAGTAATATGAAACCGATAATCAAAATTGACAGTACATATTTTTTGTCAATTCCCGCAATATAAATCATTATTGCAATAAAAAATACGAATACCAAGGCTGTTCCCAAATCGGGCTGCATTAAAATCAATGCTACCGGCAAAAATGCAAACAATATGACTTTTAACAAAACTGCAGGATGGTTAATGTTGTCCTTGTTGATATCGATAAATTTTGCCACAGAAATTATGACTCCGAATTTAGCTATTTCGGAAGGCTGAAATACTATTGGCCCTATAGCTATCCATGACCTTACATTTCCCCATTCGGAAGCATTTACCGGATTAATCAGGGTATATAAAAGCAAAAGATTCGTCAGCACATAAATAGGAATATAAAAACTCCCGTATAAATCATAATCAATCAAAACCAATACAAACAAGGCTGCCATGCCAAGGGCGAAGGCTACTATCTGTGTTTTTAAAAAAGGCTCGCTCCCTGCTGTCTTGCTCATGGTGGCGCTGTTTATTATTACAAACCCGTAAAAACATAACAATATTGTTGTAATTATCAATATAAAATCAAACCTTTTAAGCTTGCTTTCTTTCTTAAACATAGTAAACTCCATAATTAGTGATAGTATATTATACCACACATTAAAACAATGAAAAGCAAATATTTCATTAATTGAAATTCGAAAAATTTTAATAATTATAAAATACCCATTTCCTTCAGCTTTATAAGTACCTGGGTTAAAACTACAGCCTATTAAATTTCTGACACAAGACATAGCCAAAGTCACAGTATGTAATGCAACTTCTTCAATACAATAATCAGGAACATTTGTTATGCAGATTCCTTGTTCCGTTAATCGGTATTTCTGACTTACTTCTTTAAATCAGAACAAATGTATGCTATAATTTGAAACATATTGTATCGTGACCGTAAAGGGAGAAACCTATGGACAAAACTATGTTTTTCCGCTAAGATTGCAGACAGAATAGTCGTTATGAAAAACGGTAAGATAGAAGAAATAGGTACTCACGATGAGCTTATACAAGCCGGAAAGGAATATACCAGACTTTATACGGCACAGGAGCAGCGGTATTCATAATTTACTTCTTTAAATCAGAACAAATGTATGCTATAATTTGAAATAATAATAGAAAGGACTCATTATGTTAATACTTGGAATAGA
>DCDU01000035.1:1959-3011 GCA_002316585.1 Firmicutes bacterium UBA1047
GGGCTGGCAATTTCAGGCTACGGAATATTGAATTATGCAAGCAATAGATTTGAAGTAATAGAATATGGTGCTGTATTAACGGAAAGCTGTGAAGAATTTCCAAAAAGGCTCAAGCATATATATGACAGCTATACATCCATTATTGATATGTACAAGCCTGAGGCCGTTGCTATCGAGGAACTGTTTTATAATAAAAATGCAAAGACGGCAATGGCAATCGCACAGGCAAGAGGAGTGCATCTTTTGGCTGCTGAAAATAAAAATGTTCCTCTTTATGAATACACACCTCTTCAAATAAAGCAGGGAATAGTCGGCTACGGAAGAGCTGAAAAAAGACAGATACAGGAAATGGTAAAAGTAATATTAAAATTAAAAGAAATTCCGAAGCCTGATGATGTAGCTGACGGTTTAGCGGCGGCAATCTGCCATGCTCATTCGCTTAAATTTGCGGATAATTTTAAAATCAAAAAATACTAACCCTTGGGAGATAAGATGATTAGCTATATAAAAGGTGAGGTTGTTAAGAAAGGTATTGATTACTTAATTTTGGACAATAACAATATAGGATATTACATAAGCACTTCTTTTTCTACTTTAAATAAAATAAGTGAAAAAGAAAAGGCTGTTATACTTACATACATGCATATCAGAGAAGATATTTTGGCGTTATACGGGTTTTTGACTTCGGATGAAATTGATTTGTTTAAAAAACTAATTTCAGTTAACGGAATAGGACCGAAGGTAGGGCTTTCGGTATTGTCAACCTATGAAACAAATACCGTAAAAGAAATAATTTTAAGGGAAGATGTGGTAAGATTATCTAAGGTTCCCGGAATAGGGAAAAAGACTGCAAGTAAAATAATACTTGAACTTAAGGACAAGGTGGGAACCGAAGAGGAGCTTCAATGTGCAGAAATATCCGCAATAAGCAATGAAATGTACGATGTGGCAGATGCTTTAACAGCTTTGGGATTCAGCTCAACAGAAGTTAAAAATACATTGGAAAATATGAATTTATCAGGTAAGTCTGAAAATGACATAATTAAGGAAGC